>CAYMXG010000427.1:0-2332 GCA_964394115.1 uncultured Enterobacteriaceae bacterium
TTCACGTTCCCGGTCTACCTGTGGTCGACGCCACAGCCGGCATTGTTGTTCTTCATCGTTCCGATATTCCTCGGGCACATGTTCCTGGGACCGGTCACCGGCATGATCCAGAGTCTCGCCGGCGTGCGCCGGCGCGCGATGGCGGCCGCCTTCTACCTGTTTCTCGCCAACCTGATCTCCATGGGCGTCGGCCCGTTGATCATCGGCGCGATCAGCGATTTCTATAGCGCCAAGTACGGCAACGATGCGCTGCGCTACTCGATCCTGACGCTGGTCGTGATTACCAGCTTCTGGTCGGCCACGCACTTCCTGCTGGCCTCCCGCACGCTGCGTGAGGATCTCGTGGCGGCGAACGAGAACTGAATGGCCGGGGGCACGCTCTCAGGCCAGGTCGCCCTGGTCACCGGCGCCAGCCGCGGGATCGGCCGCGCGATCGCATTGCATCTGGCGGCAGCGGGGGCCGCGGTTGTGCTGGTGGCGCGAGCGAAGGATCGGCTCGACGCAATTGCCCGCGAAATCAGCGATCAAGGCGGCGAAACGGCGGTATTCTGCGCCGATGTGACGGAGCGAACCGGGGTCGAAGCGGCAGTCGCGGCGGCCACAGCACAACTGGGCCCGATTTCCATACTGGTCAACAACGCCGGCCGCGCGAAGCCCTACGGCCCCATCGGCGCTGTCGATCCCGATGCGTGGTGGCAGACCCAGGCGATCCATGTGCGGGGGGCACTGCTGTTCATGCACGCGGTAATACCATCAATGCAAGCGCGCTCGGGCGGACGGATAATCAATGTTGCCTCCCGCGGCGGGGTCGAGGTCGCGCCGATGCTGTCGGCGTACTGCGTGGCCAAGGCGGCCCAGATCCGCCTGACCGAACACGTCGATGCCGAGGGTCGCGCGCACGGGATCCGCGCCTTTGCCATCCAGCCGGGGACCATCATCACCGATATGGCGCACGATTCCATGGCTGACCCGGAAGCGCAGAAGTGGGCCCCGTTTCTCGTCGATCACCTGAAGGCAATCCTCGATGAGGATCCTGCCGCAGGCCTGCAACGGGTCGGTGAATTCGCAGTGGCGCTGTCTTCAGGACGCTTCGACGTCCTGTCCGGCCGCTACCTGGACATTGCCTGGGACCTGGACGCGCTGGCCCGGGAAGCGGCAGCGAAGGCGCCGCGATGAGTTCCATCGGCCCCCGGGACAATTACTCCGCGTTCAGCACTATCCAGTAACGGAATGACTTATTACCATGGCCCGCATGAAGAAAAAGAAGAATGTCATCCGCGGAAAACGCCGGGACAAGCGCGGCGAGATCCTGGGTATCGCCGCCGATTATTTCCTGGCCCATGGGTACGAGGGCACCAGCATCAACGAGATGGCGCGCGAGTCCGGGATCTCCAAGGAGTCCATTTACCGGTATTTCCGCAGCAAGAAGAAGTTGTTCGGGGCAGTCATTGATCGGGAGCTTGAAGACTACCAGACGCGCCTGCGCGCCGTTTCCCACGCACGCACCGGCTCGCTGCGCAAACAGCTGCTGGGGATCGCAGAGACCCTGCTGGGAGTCATTACCACGGATCGAACGCTGGGCCTGCGACGGCTCATATTCCAGCAGGCCAGCCACAATCGGGACGTGGGCAGGCATTATTTCCAGATCGGCCCGGGACAGGCCTATCGGCATCTCAAGACATTGTTTTCGACCCATGCCGGCCGTCCCGGATTCAGCCCCGAGGATTTAAGCCGGCATTTCCTCGCGCTGGTCTTGCATTTCCCGATGTTGCAGCGCGAATGCGCGATCCGCCCTTCACACAAAGCGTCGCAGATCAGGGAGATCGCGGCAGGCGCCGTGGATGCCTTCATGCGCGCGTTCCTGCGCAACAACGGCAGGAATTAGTAAGGACGCGCCGGCTCAGAGGTAGGGTCGGGTAGGCGCAACGCGCAGGAACAGCAGGACGATCGCTGCGGACAGCGAGCCGAGCGCCATGATGAAGGCAACGGTCGGCAATCCGACTCCGCCATTGAACAGGAACCCGGCGATGATCGGCGACAACACGGCGCCACCCCGACCCACTCCCACCGCTATGCCGGTACCGAATGCGCGCACGTGGGTGGGAAACGCGCTGGCGAATATGGCATAAAGTCCGACGATACCGGCGTTGGTGCAGAAACCCGCGACCCCGCAGATCCACGCCAGTGCCTCCAGGTCCGCCGGGCTGCGACCGAACAGCATGACCATGAGCGAGGACAGCAGCAGGATGCCGATCATCATCGGCTTCAAGGCCATGCGCAGCGTCAGCAATCCGAACACCGCACCGCCGGCGGCGCCACCGACACTGGTCCA
>CAYMXG010000428.1:0-2321 GCA_964394115.1 uncultured Enterobacteriaceae bacterium
TGAACAGGCGCCGCGCGGATGCCGGCCGGATGAACGGCAGCACGCCTTCGATGACAAACACGAGCGCAAGCGCAGCGAGCAGGTCAGTCCACACAAGGCTTCAGCTCCGCTGTGGGCGGCGATGGGGACCGGCTATCGGCCCCTGGGGTTGCCGAAATACTTGAAGAAATCCGAATCAGGCTTCAACACCAGGATGTCACGGCCTGAACTGAACGTGGCCTGGTAGGCGCCCAGGCGACGATAAAACCCGTAGAACTCCTCGTTCTTGCCGAAGGCGGAGGCGTAGATCTCGGTGGCCTGGGCGTCGCCCTCGCCGCGGATGGTTTCCGCGTCGCGGTAGGCGCCGGCCAGGATCACCTGGCGCTCGCGATCGGCATTGGCCTGGATGCGTTCCGCGGCCTCTTCGCCACGGGCACGGAAATCCTTGGCCACGCGCAGACGCTCCGCGCGCATGCGATCGTAGACTGAACTGCTGACCTCTTCCGGCAAATCAATGCGTTTCAGGCGCACATCGACAATCTTGATGCCCAGTTCCACTTCCAGTTGCGAGGTGGCCGCGGTGACGATTTCCAGGATCTCGCCGCGGGTACCGGCGACCACTTCCTGCACCTTGCGCCGGCCGAATTCATCGCGCAAGGCGCTGTTGATGCGTTGCCCGAGCAGGCCGTTGGCATACTCAATATCGCCACCGCGCGTGCTGGTATAGAAGGTCTGCACGTTGGAGATGCGCCACTTGCCGTAGTAATCGACGATGACATCCTTCTTTTCCGCGGTCAGGTAACGCTGCGGCTGCTGTTCCAGGTTCAGCAGGCGCAACGGGAATTTCTTCACCGTGTTGACCAGCGGGATCATCGCGTGCAGGCCGGGCTCATTGTCCACGCGTTTGACCTCACGGAACTGGAACACGATGGCCTGTTCCCACTGTTGCACGCGAAACACGGACAGCGACATGATCAAAATCACGGCCAGGATGGGTAGAACGATGCGCGCAGTCATGGCCGGTTACCTGGTCGGGCGGGCACGAACCGCCGCCGCGTTGATGGTGTCCAGTTCTGCGGCGGCATTGCGCGCCGCCCCCGGGGCAACCGACTGTGCCGATGAACCGCCTGCCGCGCCGCGCGTGTTATCCAGGAGCCGATCCAGCGGTAGATACACCACATTATTGTTGCCGCCCTGGGCGTCCAGCATCACCTTGCCGGTATTGGCCATCACGCCCTGCATGGCGTCCAGGTACAGGCGTTCGCGCGTTATCGCCGGCGCCCGCTCGTACTCCGCCAGCAATTGCTCAAAGCGCGCGGCCTCACCTTCGGCACGGGCAATGACCGTGGCCTTGTAGGCATTGGCCTCCTCGCGCAGTCGGGCGGCGGCGCCCCGTGCCCTGGGCTTGATCTCGTTGCTGTAGGCCTCGGCCTCGTTCACCAACCGTTGCTCGTCTTCACGGGCCTTGATGGCATCGTCAAATGCGTCTTTCACCTGTTCGGGCGGTTTCGCCGGCTGCATGTCCACCTTCACGACGGTGATGCCCGCACGATAGTCGCTCAGGATCTTCTGCATCAGTTCCTGTTGCGCCTGGGCATTCTCGCGGCGCCCCTCGGTGAGCACGAAATCGAGCTTGTTCTTGCCGATGACGCGCCGCACGGAACTCTCCGCCACCTGGCGCAGCGCGTCCGCCGGATCCATGACGTTGAACACATAGTCCGCCGGATCGGAGATGCGCCACTGCACCGCCACCTCCACATCCACGATGTTTTCATCCTGGGTCAGCATGGTCGCCTTGTGCGTGATGGAGCGCACCTGCCCGACGTTGACGCGAATCACCTCGTCGATCAGGCTCGGATAGACAAAATTTAGTCCCGGTTGCAGGGTCGTGGCATAGCGGCCGAAACGCAGCACCACGCCGCGTTCCTGCTGGTCGATGATGTGGGTGATATCGAACAGGATCAGCGCGAGCGCGATGAGCAGGCCGCCGAACCAATACACCGGGGGCAGCCCGGGACCGTCGACTTTCGGGCCGCCGCCAAAAATTCCGCCAAAGCTCCGCTGCAGGCGGCGGAGCATTTCATCCAGGTCCGGAGGGCCGCCGTCGTTGCCGCGCCCGCTCCAGGGGTCGCGCCCGCCGTTCCCCCCACCCGGTGGTTCATTCCATCCCATCGTGATTCTTCCCGCCTTTAATTCAGACCATCGTAAGGTAAAACAACGCGGCAAATCCTATCACAAAGTGCGGAATCACCTACCGGGTAGTGCGCTGTCATCCCGAGCGCAGCGACGACCACAGGGATGTGGGAGGTACGGGTACAGGGATGTACCCGGTAGAGTCGAGC
>CAYMXG010000429.1:0-2319 GCA_964394115.1 uncultured Enterobacteriaceae bacterium
ATGAGCAGTTCGAGCGCCTGCTCTGCGGCCGCGCTTTGCCGTTGCCCGATGGCATGCGCCAGGTTCGCGTGTAACTGCGCGCATTTCCCCAGGTCGGCATTCTTGTAGTACTTGAACCAGAAGCGCCGTGACAGGCCACGTGTCAGTTGGATCGCCTTCACGGCGAATTCATTGTCTGCGCTGGCCGAAAGCATTTCATTGAACTCAAAGTCCGTGCGCAGGAAACCACGCACATCGTTGTCCCCGGCCTGGCGCCGGAATTCTGCGGCCATGCGGATGAAATCCGCGATCTGCGCATCCGTCGCCGACCTGCACGCCAACCGCACCAACAGCCGCTCGAATTCGCGCCGCGCCTCCAGCAACCGGCGATGGGTGCTGAGGTTGTTGTCCGACACCAGGATGCCGCGCCGCGGCAGCACCAGCACCAGCTTTTCATGGGCCAGGCGCTGGATTGCTTCGCGCACCGGACTCCGGCCCACGGACAACTCCTTGGCCAGTTGCTGTTCGGACAACAGGGCGCCAGGCGCAAGTTGCAGCGTGACGATGCGTTCCTCGATGGCGTGATAGGCCTCGTCGGCGAGGCTCCGGCGCACGCCCGGCTTGCGCTTCTTCTTCCCTGGTAGTGTCGACTTCATGCTTGCCCTCCGCATCGTAAGACCGTGCGCGACAGCTAATATATTATCAAAATGCCACGGCCCCGGCGCGACCATTGCGCTCCACCCGGTCTCAGTAGGTAAATGACAGGCTCAGCGACCCGAACTGTTGCGTGCCACGCTGGCCCTCGAATTCGTGGCTGCGCAGCACGTGGGAGTAAGAGAACTTGAAGCGCTGCCAGATGACGCTGGCGGCCAGCACCACGTCGCCCACCAGCGGTTCCTTGTCCACGTCATGGCTGTCCTCGAACGTGTTGCCATCAAGAAATATGTCACGCAATACCCAGCGGCCACCGACTGAAGCGGACAGGTAGGCACTCATGTCGCCGCCCTGCTCCTGGTAACGCGGATCCCGTGTATCGGTGGGCATGTTGATCTCGCCGGCGGGACGGATGACACCGGTGCCGAAGTCGGTGGGCAGATTCCAGCCCAGGCGCGCCTCCATGCCGGCACCGGCATGGGTAAACACGGTCCCGGCGGCGCCGCCAAAATGAAGAATTGCATCCACGCCCCATTGCTCAATGAAATCCTGGCGTGGCAGCACCCGCAATTTGCGATCGTAAACCAGCGCCACGCCCAGCTCGGTGTCGATCTGATTGCGCCAGCCTTTTGCCTTGTCGATGCCGCGGAGTTCGTGAACGAGATCCTGTGCCTCATGCGCCAGCGACCATGGGCCCGTAAGGCCCGCCTGTAATTCAAAGGTGTCGAGACGGCGGTAGGTCTTGCTGTGGAACGCCGCGCTGCCGTAGAGCCAGCCCGCGTAGGGCCGGTCATCGCGGATCAGGTCGTGGCGCGTGATATCCCGGGGCGTGAACATCAATTGCCCCACGGACAGGGAAAGATTCCGTTGCCGGCTTTGGTCAGAGCTCCATGGCAACAAGTTGATGAAGCCATTGCCGAGGCGCGCAGGCAGATGATCCTGGCGCAGGAACTCCAGGTCCTGGAACCACTTCATGTCGGGCGACACCCAACTCAGTTTGATGCCGTTGGTGTAGAAGCGATCGGTATTGGCAAACAGGTCATTTTCATAATGCAGCGTGAAGGTCCACGATTCCGGTGGCGGAGAGTCGGCGCGCGCGGCAACCGCGCCGACCAGCGCCAACCCGAAAAACAAACTGTGGACGAATCGCTTCATGGCAAATCATTCACCGAAACGGGGCAGCGTCACGCGAATTCGCCCCAAAATAGTTCGAGCCCGCATAGCCGCCAAAGTTCAACGCGTTGATTTTCAAGAACAAAAACTTTGGCCCGGGAATTGCTCATTCCCTCACTGGGGGGCGGGGCCTGCGGCACTCCTCCACATGTTGAACGATTAGCTACCAGCATGACTCCTAACGCCCGGGTACCCGCCCCCACCAAAACCGGCCGTCGCCGGTTCGCCGTCAGCCCCGCACCCCGCGCAAGTCAGAGATTATCTCCCGCGCCGCATTGTGCCCTGGCGCACCGGTGACACCCCCGCCCGGATGGGTGCCTGAGCCGCACATGTAGAGTCCGCGTACCGGTCCTCGATAACTGCCATGACCCAGCACCGGCCGTGCGCTGTAAAGCTGATCGAGACTCAGGGCACCGTGGAAGATATCACCGCCAACGAGACCGAATTTCCGTTCCAGGTCCAGCGGCGACAAAATCATGCGGCCCAGCACGCTTTGTTTGAATCCCGGCGCGT
>CAYMXG010000430.1:0-2317 GCA_964394115.1 uncultured Enterobacteriaceae bacterium
AAATTGCCGCCGGACAGCACCTCATCGTGCTCGGCGAAGATCAGCGGGTTGTCGGTGACGGCATTGGCCTCGATGTGCAACGTGCGAGCGGCCTGGGCGATCAGATCGCGGCAGGCGCCCATGACCTGGGGCTGGCAGCGCAGGCTGTACGGATCCTGGACGCGATCATCATTCACCAGGTGGGACTTGCGGATCGCGCTGCCGGACAAGAGTTCCCGGTACACATGGGCCAGCAGGATCTGTCCCGGCTGTCCGCGCACGTCATGGACGCGGCTGTCGAACGGGGCGTCACTGCCCTTGGCGGCGTCCACGGCCAGTGCACCGATGACGACACCGGCTTCCAGCAGTCGTTCTGCAAGGAACAACCCATGCAACGCCAGCGCCGTGGAGATCTGCGTGCCGTTGATCAACGCGAGACCCTCCTTGGGCGCCAGCACGACCGGCTCGATGTGCGCGGCGGCCAGGGCTTTTTGCGCCGGCACGATCTTTCCCTTCACGCGCACCTCGCCCTCTCCGAGCATTGCCAGTGTCATGTGCGCCAGCGGCGCCAGGTCACCGGAGGCGCCCACCGATCCTTGCGCCGGTATGCACGGCAGGATGCCGGCGTTGTATAACTTCAATAATGTTTCAATGATCAACGGCCGCACGCCGGAATAGCCGCGGGCGAGGCTGCCGATCTTGAGCGCCAATGCGAGGCGCACAATGTGATCGTCCAGCAACGGCCCGGTGCCCACGCAATGGGACAGGATCAGGTTGCGCTGCAATTGCTGCAGATCGGCATCGGGAATGCGGGTCTTGGCCAGCAGGCCAAAGCCGGTGTTGATGCCATAGGCGGCGGCGCCGCGGGCGACGATGCGTTGCACGGATTCCGAGGCCGCGACGATTTCCGGTTGCCATCTCCCATCAAGTTCCAGCGGCACCGGCTGTTGCCAGATGCGGGACAAACCGGAGATGGACAGGTGCCCGGGCCGGAGCCTGATCTTCTTCATCCCAGTCATGAATTCACCATGGGCAGGTTCAACCGGTTGCGCCGCGCGGTGGCGATGGCCGCCTCGTATCCGGCATCCGCGTGGCGCATGACACCGGAACCCGGATCATTGAACAGAACGCGCGCGAGCCGCCTGGCCGCCGCGTCGGTGCCATCGGCGACGATGACTACGCCCGCATGTTGTGAGTAACCCATTCCCACGCCGCCGCCATGATGCAGTGACACCCAGGTGGCGCCGCCCGCGGTATTCAGCAGCGCATTCAGCATCGGCCAGTCGGACACCGCATCGGTGCCGTCGCGCATGGCCTCGGTCTCCCGGTTCGGGCTGGCAACGGAACCGGTATCAAGGTGGTCACGCCCGATGACGATGGGGGCCTTGAGTTCCCCCGTGCGCACCATGGCGTTGAATGCCAGTCCCGCCTTATGCCGCTCGCCCAACCCCAGCCAGCAGATGCGCGCCGGCAGCCCCTGGAAGGCAATACGTTCCCGCGCCATGGTCAGCCATCGTTGCACACGGGCATCGTCCGGGAACAACTCCTTTACCTTTTCATCGGTGCGGTAGATGTCTTCCGGATCCCCGGACAGCGCCACCCAGCGAAACGGGCCGCGCCCCTCGCAGAATTGCGGGCGGATATAGGCGGGCACGAAACCGGGGAATGTGAAGGCATTCTCGACTCCCTGGTCCTTCGCCACCTGCCGGATGTTGTTGCCGTAGTCGACGACATTGGAACCGAGGGTCTGAAAATCCAGCATCGCCTGCACGTGCACCGCGCAGGAGCAGGCTGCTTCCGCGGTCAATTGCGAATGCTGGCTCGAGTCCTTCTGCGCATCCTGCCAACGCGCCACGCTCCAGCCTATGGGCAAATACCCGTGCACCAAGTCATGGGCCGAGGTCTGATCGGTGACCAGGCCCGGCACACTCCTTTCTTTCTTCGCGCGCCGCACCAGCTCCGGCAGCAGTTCAGCGGCATTGCCCAACAGCGCAATGGAGACCGCCTCGCGCCGATCGCAATGCAGGCGAACCAGTTTCAGCGCGTCATCCAGGTCTCGCGCCTGCTTGTCCACGTATTTGGTGCGCAGGCGAAAATCGATGCGCGATTGCTGGCATTCGATGGTCAGCGACACCGCCCCGGCCAGCGTCGCAGCCAACGGTTGCGCGCCGCCCATGCCGCCGAGACCCGCGGTCAGGATCCAGCGCCCGGCCCAGTCGCCATTGAAATGCTGGCGCGCGGCCTCGGCGAAGGTTTCATAGGTGCCCTGGACGATGCCCTGGCTGCCGATGTAGATCCAGCTGCCCGCGGTCATCTGCCCGAACATGAACAGGCCCTT
>CAYMXG010000431.1:0-2311 GCA_964394115.1 uncultured Enterobacteriaceae bacterium
GCGCTGGCCCGGAGGAATGCGCCGCAACCAGATCACCAGCACCACGCTGATTGCCAGCGCCAGGAAGATGAAAAAAACGCGCTGCCAGCCGCCAGCGTCCCGCAACAGACTGAATGCAGCACCCGTGTTGTGCACCAGGGTCAGATTCAATCCGGGTATCACCGCTTGCGGAACCCCGTAATCAAGATGCGCGCTCGCCAGCGACTTGGTCCACTGATCCACCCCGACCAGGAATAATGACAACCACAACCAGCGCATGGCGGGACGTGCCTCCGTTTCAATCAGACAAAGTGGCGCGATTCACCCGGACCTGACACATTGCTGACGCACCGCCCGCACAGTTCAGGATGATCTTTATGCTCACCCACATCCTCACGATGGTGCCAGCAGCGCACGCACTTGGCATGGGGGGAGCGTGAAACGCGGACCCACACCGAATCGGGAAACAGTTCGACCGCATCCCCAACCCGGGATGCCGCAGGCAACGCTGTTGCGCGCGAGGTGATGAATATGAATCGCAACTCGTCACCGAATCGCGTCAGCAACTCCAGCATTTCGCCATCACAATAAATGTCCACTTCCGCATCCAGCGCCGCACCGATGGTCCCTGCAACACGCAGTTTTTCCAGCTCCCGGCTCACCCCTTCGCGCACCGCCAGGATCCGATCCCAGGCGGCGTTATCCACGCCGGACACCGCGGGCAACCGGGCATACCATTCGGCGAAAAATACGGATTCCGCGCGTTCCCCCGGCAGGTAACCCCAGATCTCCTCGGCCGTGAAACTGAGGATGGGCGCCAGCCAGCGCACAAAACTTTCGGCCACGTGGTACATGGCAGTCTGGGCCGAACGCCGCGCCACGCTGCGCGCCGGTGTCGTATACATCCGGTCCTTGATGACATCCAGGTAAAAGCTGCCCAGTGTTACCACGCAAAAATGGTGCAACTTCTGGTAAATCAGGTGGAACTGGTACCCCTCGTAAGCAGCCCGGATCTCGGTATCCAGTTGCCGTGCCTGCTGCAGCAGCCAGCGATCCAGTTCCAGCAACTGATTTGCGGGCAGCAGGTCCGCATTGACATCAAATCCACTCAGGTTGGCGAGCAGGTAGCGGGCGGTATTGCGGATGCGCCGGTAGGCGTCCGCCATGCGTTTCAGTATCTCGTCCGAGACGCTGATCTCACCGCGATAATCCGTTGCTGCCACCCAGAGCCGCAGGATATCCGCGCCCAGTGACTTCATCACGTCCTGGGGCACCACCACATTGCCACGCGACTTGGACATCTTCATGCCCTGGGCGTCCACGGTGAAACCGTGGGTCAGTACGCCCCGGAACGGCGCTACGCCGCGCATTCCCACGGAGGTCAGCAGCGAGGACTGAAACCACCCGCGGTGCTGATCCGAACCCTCCAGGTAAAGATCCGCCGGGAAGCCCAGGCGCGCATCCACCTCCAGCACCGAGGCGTGGGTGACGCCGGAATCAAACCAGACATCCAGGATGTCCATGACCTTGCGGTAATCCGCAGCCTCGGCGCCCAGCAACTCCGCCGCCTCCAAGTCAAACCAGGCGTCGATGCCGCCCTGCTCCACCCTGTGCGCGACCTTCCCGATGAGACCGGCAGTGTCCGCATGCAATGCCCCGGTTTCCCTGTGCACAAACACGGCAATAGGCACCCCCCAGGTGCGCTGCCGCGAAATGCACCAGTCGGCCCGGTCCGCGACCATGCCACGAATGCGCTGCTGCCCCCAATCCGGAGTCCATCGGACTGCATCAATGGCGCGCAACGCATTGGCGCGCAGCCCGTGCCCATCCATGCTGAAGAACCATTGCGCCGTAGCCCGGAAGATGATCGGCGTCTTGTGCCGCCAGCAGTGGGGATAGCTGTGCACCACATTGTCCTCGCACAGGAGCATGGACCGATCCCGCAATACATCCAGCAAGGTGGCGTTGGCCGCAAACACATTCATGCCGGAGACAAACTCCGTTCCGGCAACAAACCTGCCGTCGTCGCCCACCGGGTTCAGGGTCTCCAGTCCGTAAACCTGACCAACCTGATAATCGTCCAGGCCGTGCCCGGGTGCGGTATGCACCGCGCCGGTACCGGCGTCGAGGGTCACGTGCAATCCCAGGGTCACCGGCACCTGCCTGGACAAAAACGGGTGCTGCAATTGCATCCCTTCCAATTCCCGGCCGCTGACGCGGGCCGCGACCCGGTACTGCTCGAATCCGGAGCGTTGCAAGACTTGGCGCGCGAGGGTTTCCGCCACGATGAGCCAGTCGGGTTCCCCGGCCCGGCCGTATTCAACCAGCGCGT
>CAYMXG010000432.1:0-2311 GCA_964394115.1 uncultured Enterobacteriaceae bacterium
GTCATCTGCATGGTGGGTGATGGCGTGAATGACGCGCCGGTGCTTGCCGCGGCCCATGTTTCGGTGGCCATGGGTGGCGGCGCGGACCTGGCGCGCGCCAATGCGGATATGGTGTTGGTGGAGAACCGGCTGGATTCGTTGCGCGCAGGCATCGGCGTCGCACGGCGCACGCTGCGCGTCATGCGCCAGAACGTGAGGTGGGCGATTGCCTATAACATTATCGCCGTCCCACTCGCGGCCACAGGGCAGGTGACGCCGTGGATGGCAGCGCTGGGGATGTCGCTGAGTTCACTGCTGGTGGTGTTGAATGCGGCGCGCCTGGGCCACCTGCCGGGGAAGGACCGCTGAATGGACATCCTGTTCCTGTTGATACCGATCTCGATACTGTTCGTGGTGCTGATTGCCGTGATCCTGAACTGGGCGGTGCGCTCCGGGCAGTACGAGGATCTGGAAAAGCCGCGTCATGACATCCTGCTGGATGATGATGACCGCCCGCCGCCCAGTGACCCGGGTAAATCCGATCGCAATCAATGAATGTGCGCGCCGTGGCCAGGGCCGGCTGCGAAATAGACTGAAGACAAGGGTCCAAGCACGCCCGCCGCAATCAGCAATGCCGCCAGGACCTGGCGCAGCGCGGGGTTTGCGAGGCGCGCATTGATTCGGCTGCCGGCCAGGCCGGCGGCGAGCATGCCGGGGAGCGTCCCGGCGCCGAACGCGAGCATGGTCATGGCGCCCGCCACGGGTTCCGCGCTCGCGGCGCTCCACGCCAGTGCGGAGTAAACCAGCCCGCACGGGATCCATCCCCACAATGCCCCCAGCGCCAGCGCGCGCCACAGGCGATCCACCGGCAGCAGACTGCGGCACCAAGGTTGCATTTTTCCCCACAATCGCGCGCCGGTCCTTTCCATCCACGCGCCGGATCGCAGCCAGCCGCCCAGGCGCAGGGCCGTCAGGATGAGAATGAGTCCGGCCGCCACCTGCAATGCGACAAACAGCGGGGCCCGCAGCGGCAGCAATACCAGCGCATTGCCGACGGCGCCCGCCACCAGGCCTCCCATGACATAGGAAGTGACACGGCCCAGGTTGAATCCCGTGATCAGCAGGCCGCGAAAACCGCCGGTTACCACCCCGGGTCCGGGGATCCCAAGGGTAAATGCCGCCAGGATTCCGCCGCACATGCCCCAGCAATGCAGCGTACTCGCGAGACCGAGCAGAAAGGCTACCGGCAGGGTGGCGGCCATGGCGGTGCGGGGTGGGGTGTGGGCAGGTTCACGTTTAATTGATCCGGGTCAATTTGTGGCCCCGGACGGTGACTACACTTTGTCCCAGACGACCATGATTTGGAAGTCGGAACGGAACAAACAGGTTACAGGGGTTACACACACCGCCTTGCATTTTCAAGAGAGTTCCATCCTCTTGGATCACCCCCAAAGCCATGCAGGGCGGTGTTCTTTTATTTCCAGGGCCGAATCATTCCCGTTTATCGAGGAAAACTCCGCACCCGCCGCGCGCCCCAGCGCGCGGCCTCCCTCTCCCCATGGGAGTGGGCCGGGGTGAGGGTTGCATCGATCAATTACTTCGTCGTCCAGGTCTCAATTGAATGAATAGCGGACCGACATGCCCCCGTAGACATTGAAGTCCGGCGCCGGCTCGTAAGTGCGGTCGCCGAAGGCGTTCAAGCGCACATTGCCGATGTATTCCTCGTCAAACATGTTGTTGATGCCGACATAGGGCGACAGCCGGAACTTGTCCACGCTGAATTCATAACCCAGTCTCAGGTTGGCGACTTCGTAGGCCTCCGACGTCCCGGTATTGGTGTTGTTGGTGAACAGTTCATCCACGACCAGCAGGTCCCAAATCACGAACAGTCCCGATTCATGGCGCCAGGCCAGTTCGGCGTAAAACTGCTGCTCGGGGATACCCGGCAGGCTGGCGCCTGCGGCGGCCGGATCCGCCGCGAACGTGTCGAACTCGAAGTCGGAGTAGGTGTACGCCGTGGTCAATTTCAACTGCTCCAGGATCTGGACAATCACGGCGGCCTCAACGCCAAAGCGATCGGTGTCGGCATTTTCAAAGAAGGCGCGGTTGCCGGTGCTGACCACGTTGGTTACTTCATCCTCCACGTCCATCTGGAAAATGGACAGATCGAAGGAGACGCGGTCCCACAGTGTGCCGCGCGTGCCGACTTCCACGCCGTCGGCGGTCTGTGCCGTGATATTGTTGAAGCCGCCGAGATTGACGCCCAGATCCTGGGCCGGACTGCCCAGTTCAGTGAAGGTCGGCGTCTCGAACGCGGTTGAATAATTGGCAT
>CAYMXG010000433.1:0-2310 GCA_964394115.1 uncultured Enterobacteriaceae bacterium
TGTTGGCGGTCGTCCCCCAGGTATGGGCATCCTGGAAACCGATGCGGTCATAGTCACCGGCGAATACATCGCCATCGCCATCGCGGTAGCCATTGAAATTGGTGGCGTCCGGAGTCAGGTTGCTGAGCGGATCCGTGGACACGTTCTCCCAGAAACCGGTGCGGATCTCCTGGAACGACCCGCGTGCGTTCAGCAGGATGTCCACGGATTCGTTGGGCTCGATGAGGAACTGCAAGCGCCCGGCGTAATCATTGGAATTATTGATGTCCTCGCCGGTGACGCGGTTTTCCACGTAGCCGCCATTGGTGGTCGCAGCCAGTGACAGGCGCGAGGACACGTTCTCGTGCAGTGCGCCGCCCACGCCGCCTTCAAAATTGATCTGCTCGTGTTCGCCGAAGGTCATCTGGCCATAACCGTTGAAATCCTGGCTCGGCTTCACCGTCACGAAATGCGCCAGACCGCCGGTGGCATTGCGTCCGAACAGCGTGCCCTGCGGGCCCTTCAGAATTTCGACGCGTTCCGTATCGAACAACTGGAAACCGGCGCCGGACATCTGGCTGATGTAGACCTCGTCCACGTAGATGGACACCGGGCTTTCCTGGTTGGTGACGAAGTCATTCTGCACCACGCCGCGAATCGCGAGCGCATAGTTCGAAGGTCCGTTGGGCTGCACCGTGGTGACATTGGGCGCCAGGGCCGAGATGTCCTGCGCGCTGGTGTATCCCAGGTTCCTGAGTTGCTCGCCGCCATAAGTGGATATCGCAATGCCGACATCCTGCACGCTTTGTTCGCGCTTCTGCGCGGTCACGACGATTTCTTCCAACTCCTGGGCGCCGGCCAGGAACGGAGACGAGGTGAGAGCAGCGGCGACAAGTACCGGAACCGAGCGAGTGATGAAGTTCATTACGGCGGATCTCCCTAAAGGCAGTGATAAGTCACAAGCAACAGGTCGTTGGATAACAGGTGAATTCGTTGCGGCAGTTTAGGACACGTGTCTTATAATGCCAAGCTGAATGGTAGAATTTCGCCACAAATGTTGCACGAGTGCAACGTAACTCCCGGAACCGGAGTCCATGCCCGCCCCCAATCGCCAAACCTCCCACCGCCCCGGGACCGCCATAAAGAATAAAGGCCAGGTGCGCCTCGCCAGCATCCTCGAGGCGGGGAAGGGGGTACTCATGCAAGCCGGCTATGCCCGCTTCACCATGCGCAAGGTGGCTGACCGGGCCGGCATCAGTATCGGGAATCTGAGCTATTACTATGGCAGCAAGGAAGACCTGCTGCGCGACCTGGTTGATTATGTCATCAACAGCTACCTTGCCGTCTTCGACCAGTTGCGTGATGCCGCGGGGCAATCCCCGGAAAAGCAACTGGAGTCCATCCTGGATTACTGGATCGAGGACCTGGGTTCGCCGGAGACCACCCTGTTTTTTCCGGAACTCTGGGCGCTGGCCAACCATGACCGTCACGTGGCCAAACTGGTCGACGGGTTATACGCCAGGGTCCGCGCACCGCTGATTGAATTGACCGGCCTGATCAACCCGGCCTGCCCGCTGCCCGAACGCCAGCACCTGGCATTGTTCATGTGCGCCACCATGGAGGGATTGACGATCTTCGCCGGCAACGAGAAACCCTGGGCCCCCCGGCGCCAGCATTTGAAGCGCATGGCCATTGAAAATTTCATGCAACTCATTGCCGCGGCCGGAACGGCAACTTGAATTCCACTCCCGCACCGGACGTTACTGCCCAGCGAATCGCGCTGATCATCGTCTGCCTGGCGTCCTTCACCGCGCCGCTGATGCTGTCGGCGGTGAACGTGGCCATCCCCACCATCGCCGCCGGACTGGGCGCCGATGCCATCATGTTGAGCTGGATCCCGACTGCCTACCTGCTCACCAGCGCCGTGCTGCTGCTGCCCTTCGGCCGGCTCGCAGACATGTACGGGCGCAAGCGGGTTTTTCTGCTTGGCATGATCATCATTACGGTGGCATCGATGCTCGCCTCCACTTCCCAATCGGTGCAACAACTGGTGGCGTACCGCGTCCTGCAGGGGATTGGCGCCGCCATGTTGTTCGCCACCGGCGTGGCGTTGCTGACCTCGCTGATGCCACGCGAACGCCGCGGCGCCGCCATCGGCATGAGTGTCTCCTCAGTCTATTTCGGCCTCGCTTGCGGGCCCCTGCTGGGCGGCTGGGCGACGCACCATTATTCCTGGCGCGCGGCGTTCCTGATCCACATCCCCATTGCCCTGGTCATCATCCTGCTGGCGCTGGCCGGGTTGCGCGGAGAATGGCGCAACGAAAAACCGCA
>CAYMXG010000434.1:0-2301 GCA_964394115.1 uncultured Enterobacteriaceae bacterium
GCGTGATCTTCTTCTGCGTGCAGAGAAGTGACGCCACTGAGGTGCGCCCGGCGGACCACATTGACCCGAACTATGGCAGGGCATTACGCCATGCGCTGGAGCACGGCGTGGAAGCCGTGGCCCTTGGCGCCGATGTTTCAGCGCATGGCGTAGTCCTGAAAACGCGCCTCAACGTGGTTTGCCTGGAGTAGATCAAAAGTCCTGGAATAACCTCTGGGATTGAACCGCATGAATGGGTGGGCGCCAATGAAGAATAATGACAAGCTGGCGATTGTCGCCGGAAACCTGCTTCCGGTCCTGGGTGTACTGGTATTCGGGTGGGACGCCGCGCCCGCCGTATTCGTGCTTTGGCTGGACACCTTTTTGTGCAACATGCAATTCATCGTGACCCTGGCGTCCGTCATGGACCCGGCAAAGGTCAAGTTCGATTTCTCCAAGTACTACCAGCCGCAGGCGGCACCCCCACCACCACGCCAATTCGGCAAAACTGCCTCCATCATCGGAAAGATTGTCGTCGCGCCGCTCATTGTAGTCCTCTTCATCATGATTGCCTGGCTGGTCCTGTGTATTGTCGTTGCCGTCATATGCCTTTCCTTTCCCGCACTGGGCATCGGTATTCTCCTGTACATGCAACTCGACTCACATTATCCGGCGGGGGTGCTCACAACCGTATTCGCGGCGCCAGGCATGGGCATCTGGGTACTGCTGAACCTCGCGGCCCGGCTCATGCAAACGGTGCGGACCGCCGTCGACGCGGCCTCCGGGCGGCAAAAAAGGGAATCTTTCCGCGCCACTGCCCCGGAGCAATACATACTCCTGTATAACCGGTGCGCGGTCCTGGAGTTCCTGATCTGGATCTCAATATGGATGGGACGGCCTGGCCTGATTCTTTTCCTGGGGCTTGCGTCGGCCTTCGTGAGTTATGTTGACACCCGCGAGAACTGGCTTGCGGACCTGAAGGCGAAGGGCGGGGAGTGGAGAAGCGCAAGGACGGCGGCAAACAATAACGATCCGTAGTTTCATAATGAGGCACCTGCTCGAGGAGGACCTATGCCATACGTTGATGCCTTTGTCATACCCATCCCCAAAAAGAACCTGAAGGCTTACCGCAAGATGGCGCAGGCGGCGGGCAAGGTCTGGCTCGAATATGGAGCGCTGGAGTTCCGCGAATGCGCCGGGGATGATCTCGTGATCAACGGTACGCCGCTGTTCCCGCGTGCGGCGAAAGCCAGGCGCGGCGAGACCGTGCTGTTCTCCTGGATCATGTACAAGTCCAGGGCCGATCGTAAACGTATCAATGCCAGGGTCATGAAGGACAAGCGCATCCTGGAAATGATGAACATGAATGCGATGCCCTTCGACCTGAAACGCATGGTCTATGGCGGATTCAAGACCCTGGTGTGCTTATAACCGGCTTTAACCCGGGCTGAATGAACGCACTGTGCAAACTGCTGGGCATTGAGTTGCCCATCGTGCAGGCGCCCATGGCGGGGGCGCAGGGCAGCAGACTGGCGCTGGCCGTGTCCAATGCCGGCGGGCTGGGCTCACTCCCCTGCGCCCTGTTGAGCCTGGATGCCATGCGCGCTGAACTGCAGCGGCTCAGGGCGGGAACCACGCATCCGTTCAACGTGAATTTCTTTTGTCATTCACCACCCGCATTTGATGTGAAGCGCGAAGACGCCTGGCGCGCCATCCTGGCGCCGTATTACCGCGAACTGGGACTGGAGATGGACACCCTGTCACCGGGGGCGGGCCGGGCATCCTTCACTGCCGAGGTGGCTGACATGCTCGGCGAGTTCAAACCGCCGGTGGTGAGTTTTCATTTCGGACTGCCCGCGCCGGAATTGCTGGCACGGGCGCGAACCTGGGGCGCGAAGATTTTCTCCACGGCAACTACCGTGGAGGAGGCTCGCTGGCTGGAGGACCGTGGCGCCGATGCGATCATCGCCCAGGGCATCGAAGCGGGCGGCCATCGCGGTCATTTTTTGAACCATGATCTGGCGCGACAGGCCGGCACATCCGAATTGATCCCGCGCGTGGCCGGGACGGTGAAAATTCCGATCATCGCCGCCGGCGGCATCAGCGATGCCAGGGCCGCCGCAGCTGCCATGGCGCTTGGCGCTGCCGGGGTACAGGCCGGCACCGCATATCTGCTCTGTCCCGAAGCCGATACGAGCGCAGTGCACCGCGCGGCATTGAAGAGCGCAACGGTACGGCAAACGGCACTGACTAACCTGTTTACGGGCCGGCCCGCGCGCGGCATCATCAATCGCATGATGCGGGAGTTGGGCATGATCAATG
>CAYMXG010000435.1:0-2297 GCA_964394115.1 uncultured Enterobacteriaceae bacterium
TTTCTCGATGTGCACCTGCCCATGGGCGTGGCCCTGTGCCGCCGGCATCTGGGCATCATTCCCGAAAAGATCGTCGTGTACGGTCCACTGGCGGGCGGCGATGGTGCGCCGCCGCTGCTAAGCGCCGCCAGCCATTGTTATTTCAGTACGCGCACCGATGCCGAGACCTTCCTGAAATTGTTTGCGGTACCCGAGGCCGCGAAAAAATTGATTGCTGATTTTCCGAAATACACCTGCGGTCCGCCGCAGGTGCTCATCGGCACGGTTACGGAACTGGGGGACATGCCGCTGCTCTGCGATCAGGCGGAGCACCGCGGACTCATCTGACCTGCCGCTGCCCGTGGCGGCGTTGGGCGCGTGGTACTGCGCCTGGATTCACAGGGAGACTCTGGCCCCCTGATTTCGGATGCGCCAGGCGGGCGTGGACGTCATATACTGCGACACCATGAAAACGCGCCACGCCGTTGAACTGGATGCGCACGGGATCAAGGCCCTGGCGCGAAAACTGGGCGCCGACCTGGTGGGGATTGCCTCCGCCGATACACTGAACGCCTTTCCGCCGGACCCCCTTTGTCCGCAGACGCCGGATCGCATCCTGCCTTCCTGCCGCAGCGTGGTCGTCATCGCGCAACGTATCCCCGCCGGGGCATTTCGTTGCAAGAACAACGCACTGGTGCAGTACCTGGACATGCTGGTACTGCGCAAGATGGATTACGTGGCATTTCACCTGGCAGAGGCGCTGGAGGATGCAGGCTTCCCGAGCCTGATCCTGGCCTCGCAGGAAACCGACTGGAGCATGAAGAATGCCAGCTACGGCCGTCTCAGCACCCGGCATCTGGGTGTCGAGGCCGGACTCGGTACGCTCGGCCTGGAGGTCAATATCCTGTCCCCGGAATTCGGCCCGCGCCTGTACCTCACCGGTGTGCTCACGGAACTGGAAATGGAGTCCGATGCGCGCATCACCGAGCAGGTATGCATCGGCGAATCCTGCAGCCGCTGCCTGCATTCCTGCCCCGGGGACGCCGTGGGGCATTTCGACATCGACAAGCGCCTGTGCGCAAAGCATGCACAGGAATTCGGCTTTGCCACGGCATTGAAATTGTTCACGGCGATGGTCGAGGCGCGCGCACAACCGCATGCCAGGCAAAGGCTGAAGGAGGCGGTCGGGTCCATGGAATTTTTCGGTTTCTGGCAGGGCCTGCTGCGGGTCGTGGGCTCGTTCGGCGACTGTCCGCGTTGCCTCGAGGTCTGCCCCGTGGGCAATGATTACCATGCCTTCCTCGCGGATCATCACCGCGTTATCCCGGAACGCACGGCGGCGAAGGATGCCAAGGTCAAGGGATTCAAGTCGGCACGCAAGGGGGACGAACCTCCCTCCGGACTGAATGACTGGAATGTGCGCTGGGTCGGACCGGAGGGTTACCAGGGCATGGTGGCGAAGCAATTGCAGGCTTTCAAAAAGTCGCAGCAGCAAAAGCGGGATGCATCCGCAACCGACACGGAGTCTTGAATGGTCGATATTCACCGCCAGACGCTGACCAGCGACCAGGTAAAGGCGAAGGCCCGGGGATTCGGCGCCGACCTGGTCGGGATTGCCGATGGCCGCGTCATGAATGAACACCCGCCCGATCCATTGCAGCCGCGCCGGCCGATGGATCTCACCGAACTTGACGGCGATCGGGTTATCGTCCTCGCGAAGCGGACCTTTACCGGGAGTTCCAAGATCCGCGCCTGGAACGATCGCCACAAGTTCTACAACGACGAGATCGCCCTTTCCCGGCTGGAGGAAGCGTGTCTTGAGTTGGTGTACTGGCTCGAGGAGCAGGGCTATCCGGCGTTGATCGTGCCGCCGACGCATACGGATCCCTGGCGCTACGATGGCAACCCCACGGCGCATCGCGGCACGTTGTTGTCGCTGGAACACGCCGCTGTCGAAGCAGGCCTCGGTACGCTCGGCCTAAACCTGCAATTGCTGACGCCGGAATATGGACCACGCGTGATCCTCAGTGCGGTGTTGTGTTCCGTGCCGGTGGAGCCGGATCGGAAAATGGAACAGGCCTTGTGCCTGGGTCCGTCATGCGGCCGTTGCCTGCGCAGTTGCCCGGGCAATGTCATCAAGCACTGGGATCGGGACTGGGAGGGTTGCGACAAGTATCGCCAGCCCTATGGCTTCGGCAAGTTCGCGGATCACCTGGTTGGCATCATCAACGAAGAGGATCCGGCGCGGCAGAAGGAAATGATTAAATCAGAAAGCACCTTCTATCTCTGGCAGAGCATCCTGCGCGGCGCCGGCGCTG
>CAYMXG010000436.1:0-2297 GCA_964394115.1 uncultured Enterobacteriaceae bacterium
GTGCCGCAGGGATAGCGGCACCCGAGCCTACATGGACGTATTTACGGCGTGTCCGGCAAGGAGGACCGGCTCGACGACCGAAGCACAGGCACACAGCCATCCCAATTCCGCCGCGTCAATAACGGAGAGTCATCGATGCCTTCTTTTGATGTTGTATCCGAAATCGACACCCACGAGCTCACCAATGCCGTGGACCAGACCAATCGCGAGGTCGCGAACCGCTTTGATTTCAAGGGCACCAATTCACGCATTGAACGCGTCGAGTTCAAGCTGACGCTGATTGCTCCGGCCGAGTTCCAGATCAAGCAGGTGACGGACATCCTCCAGACCAAGCTTGCCAAGCGCGGCATCGACGTGCGCTGCCTGCAATTTGAAACCCTGCAGACCAGCGTCAGTGAAGCCAGGCAGGATGTCATCGTGCGCCAGGGCATCGACAAGGACACCGCCCGAAAACTGGTCAAGCTGGTTAAGGACACCGGACTGAAAGTGCAGACAGCGATCCAGGGCGACCAGGTGCGTGTCACCGGCAAGAAACGCGATGACTTGCAGGCGGTGATGGCGGCGCTGCGCGGTGCCAACCTGGATATCCCTTTGCAGTACACCAATTTCCGCGATTAAAAAAAAGCGATGCCATCCCGCGGACACCTGGTACTGGCGCTGATTCTCTCCGTGTTCGCCGGCGGGGCCGGGATCCTCGTTGCGCGCCACACTGCACCACCCAATGCATCTTCTGTTGAGGGCCTGCTCTGGCCGAACCCCCGGGCCCTGAATGCATTCAGCGTCGTGGACCAGGATGGACAACCCTTTACCCACGAAAACCTCCGCGGCCGATGGTCATTGTTGTTCTTCGGCTTCACCCATTGCCCGGACATCTGCCCGGTAACCCTGTCCATGCTGGCGCAGGCAAAATCCGGGTTGGCGACCGCCGCCAGGGAGACGCCACTGCAGGTAATCTTTGTATCCGTGGACCCGGAACGGGACGTCCCGGCACAACTGGCTGAATACGTTCGCTACTTTGACCCGGACTTCCTCGGACTGGGTGGCACCCTGGACCAGATCCGTGCGCTCACGTCCCAACTGGGCGTCGCATTTTTCCACGGGGAGGTCACCCCCGCTGGCGACTACAGCGTGGATCACAGTGCGGCCATATTCGTCATCGATCCGCAAACCCGCATGGTGGGCGTAATTTCAGCACCCCATCAGCCCGAATCTTTGGTCATGCGCTTCCAGAAGATGGCGGACTTTCTCCGGCGGGCCGGCACTTGAGGTGCCTTCGTGCAGGATTTGCAGTCATCGTCGCCTGCACCGTGTATGGCCTGCCCATTGGCGTGAGGGCTGACGACGTACTCGTCGCCCAGGCCTGGATCACCGCGGCGCCACCGGTGGTGCGTGTCAACGCTGGCTACCTGAAGCTGGAAAACAGGGGCAAGCGCAGCGTGATCCTGGCGGGCGCCGAATCACCGCGCTTTGCCCGCATCGAAATGCATCGCAGCGAGATGAAAGACGGCATCTATTCCATGCATCGGCAGTATTCCCTGGTACTCGCGGGCGGCGAAAAACTCGCTTTCGCTCCCGGTGGATTGCACCTGATGCTGTTCGAACCGTCACCGGCGCCACGGCCGAAGGAAATCATTCCGTTGACGCTGATCTTTGCCAATGGGCAGCGTGTAACGGTAAAGGCCGAAGTGCGACCGCCGCAATCGGGTGCCGGGCATCACCAGCACTGATGGCCGGACTGCCCACCCCATGACCGCCCCGCTGCGCGTGGCTACGCAACATCTGCTGCCACAACATGCCCTGACGGCGCTGGTGTACCACCTGACCCGTTGCCGCGCACCGTGGGTAAAGAATCTGCTGATCCGGAACTTCTGCCGGCGATACGACATCAATCTCGCCGAGTCAGAACAACCGAATGCGACCGGCTATCCCACCTTCAATGCCTTTTTTACCCGCGCCTTGCGAACCGGGGCGCGCCCGGTGGATCCGGCCACGGACGCGCTGGTGTCGCCGGTGGATGGCCGCATCAGCCAGATTGGCCGCATCCGGGATGGATTGCTGGTTCAAGCCAAGGGCCGTGAGTACACCGTGGCGGCGCTGCTGGGTGACGCTGCGCCGGACGCAGCCCGTTTTGCCAATGGCAGATTCGCCACGCTGTATCTCGCGCCCCATAACTACCATCGCATTCACATGCCCTGCGCCGGACGGCTCGCGCACATGCGTTACGTACCCGGGCGCCTGTTTTCCGTGAACGAAGCCAGCGTCGCGGGTATTGATCAGTTATTTGCCCGCAATGAGCG
>CAYMXG010000437.1:0-2292 GCA_964394115.1 uncultured Enterobacteriaceae bacterium
TACCGCGAACTGCTGCGCCAGGGCTGGAAGGACCTGGGGATTGGGTTGCTGTTCCTGTTTTCATGCCTGCTGTTTGCGGAGTTCCTGACTGACTTCAGTCACACGGCCTCCATAACGGTGCTGAGAGAAAGTCTGATTATCGGCGGCTGGGTTGCCATGTGGCGGCCGATGGAAATTTTCCTCTACGACCGGTGGCCGTTGAAGCGCCGGCAGAGTCTCTACACGCGACTCAGCACGATGGAAGTGCGCCTGGACGTCAGTACCGGAGTTGACCCTCGAGGTACATGACTGCCTGCCCGCCAATGGCAACACGCTCCCCGTGCAGTTCACAGTGAAGTTCACCGCCCCGCGCCGACACCTGGCGCGCAAACATTTTCTGCTTGCCGAGCCGCTCCGCCCAGTACGGGATCAGTGCGCAATGCGTTGACCCGGTAACCGGATCCTCCGGGATCCCGAAGGCCGGGGCGAAATAGCGCGAAACGAAATCCGACGTTTTCCCCGGCGCGGTGATGCAGACGCCGCCGGCATCGACCTTGCCCAGCAGCGCCATATCCGGGCGGATACCCAGCACCGTGGCTTCGTCCGCGTACACGGCGTAATAGTTGGGGTCCTTGCCGGTCTTCAGCACCTGCTCCGGCGGCACGCCCAGGGCCGACACCAATGTCGCCGGCGGCGCGCAGGGCTCGGGTGTGCGGCGCGGGAAATCCATGACCAACTGATCCCCGCGGCGTTCGACTGCCAGTTCTCCGCTCAGGGTTTCGAATCGCACCGACTGCCGGCGTGGCTGCAGCAGATTCAGGATCACGTGGGCGCTGGCCAGCGTCGCGTGTCCGCATAACGGGACCTCGTCTACCGGGGTGAACCAGCGCAAGTGGAATCTGTCATTCGGTAGTGGGACGAAGAATGCCGTTTCGGAAAGATTGTTTTCCGCTGCAATGGCCTGAAGTTGGTCCTCCGGCAGCCAGGCATCCAGTGGCACGACGGCGGCGGGATTGCCGCCAAATACCCGGGAGGTAAATGCATCCACTTGATAAAGCGCAAGTTTCCTGTGGTTTTCTGACATGGTACCTACCCCTCCGGCGTTGCGCCCTTAATGAGGCCAGGATCGTAGCCAACAATTCAGGCATTGGCTAATAACGCTGCCTACCTTTATTGAGCAACGCCGGTTGTGCTCCCTTGGTATGATGCGCCCCGAAGTGGGGAGGCACAGGGTCATGGCCCGGACGGGGAGGGGTGCGTTTTTGCTGGCTGACAATCCGGATTGGGTCCGTGCGCAGCGCCATGCGCTGCATTACCTGCCACTTCTGCTCGCGTTCGCGGTCCTCTACCTGCTCAATCTCAGCCTCGAGTTCTTCGATGAGTCGCGCCACTACGTGCTCGGGTGGGGCTGTTTTGCCCTCCTGGTGTTGATGTTCAAGTTTAATCTGTTCAAAAGGCCTCCCTGGCGCTTTGTCTTCATCATCCTCTCTGCATTTCTTGCGCTGCGCTATTTCGTCTGGCGCACCACCGTAAGTCTGGTCTACACCGGCCTCTGGGACTTTATCGCCATGACCGCGCTGTACCTTGCCGAGGTCTACTCGATGATGATCCACCTGCTCGGCATGTTTGTGAACCTGTGGCCGATGCGCAATCGGCCAGCCCTGTTGCCGTCCGATACCGCGCTTTACCCGACCATCGATGTCCTGATTCCGACCTACAACGAATTCCACGAACTGGTACGCGTGACCGCCATCGCCGCCACGCAAATGGATTATCCACGCGACAAGATCCGCATTTATATCTGCGATGATGGCGGCACAGTGAACAAGCGCAGGGATCCCGTGACCGGCGCGGAAGCCTGGGAGCGGCATTATCGGCTGCGCCGCCTGGCGCGGGATCTTGGCATCCATTACCTGACGCGGGAAAACAACGGATCCGCCAAGGCCGGTAACATCAATCACGCGCTCAATCACACCAGCGGGGAATTGGTCGTGGTATTTGACTGCGATCACGTGCCGACGCGGGATTTCCTGAGCCGCACCGTGGAATACTTCATTGCCGATCCGAAACTTTTCCTGGTGCAGACGCCGCATTTCTTCGTCAATCCGTCGCCGGTGGAGGCCAACGTGTCCGCGACCGGCAATCCGAGCGCGGAAAGCGACCTGTTTTATCGCGAAATCCACCGCTCCCTGGATTTCTGGAACGCCAGCTATTTTTGCGGCTCCGCCGCCGTGCTCAGGCGCACACATATCATGCAGGCCGGCGGACTGTGCGGCAGCACCATTACCGAGGATGCGGAAACCGCATTGAAGC
>CAYMXG010000438.1:0-2282 GCA_964394115.1 uncultured Enterobacteriaceae bacterium
TTAATGAGCAGCCCCCAGGAACAGGTTCCCCTTCCCGACGCCGGCATGGAGCTTTCCGAGTCCTTCAATCTGCGCCCGTTCTGGATGCCGTTCACGTCCAGCCGCGCGTTCAAGCTAAGTCCGCGCTTGATCGCGTCTGCATCCGGGCATTACTACACAACGCCGGACGGAAGGCGCCTGTTCGACACTTTCTCCGGGTTGTGGACCACCGGGCTTGGCCACTGCCATCCGAAGATCGTCGAAGCCGTGCAGAAGCAGGTCGCACGGCTGGACTATTCCATTGCGTTCCAGGTCTCCCATCCCGGGGCATTTGAACTGGCGGAAAAGGTCATCGACATTGCGCCCAGGGGATTCGATCATTGTTTCTTCGTGAACTCCGGATCCGAGGCGGTGGACACCGCGCTCAAGATCGCGATTGCATATCACCGCGCGAAAGGTGAGGGCACGCGCACGCGCCTGATTGGCCGCGAGCGCGGCTACCACGGCGTGAACTTTGGCGGCATGTCCGTGGGCGGCATGCCCAGCAACCGCAAGATGTTCAACGCCTCGTTGCTGCCCAATGTCTCCCATCTTTCTCATACCCATCTGCCGGAAAAGAATGCGTTCGCCCGCGGCCAGCCGGTCCACGGCGCGCACCTGGCGGATGAACTGGAGCGCTTCGTGACGTTTTACGACGCCTCCAATATTGCCGCAGTGATCGTGGAACCGGTGGCCGGCTCTGCCGGCGTATTGGTGCCGCCGGTGGGGTACCTGGAAAAACTGCGTGAGATCTGCACCCGCCACGGCATCCTGTTGATCTTCGACGAGGTCATCACCGGGTTCGGGCGCACCGGCGCGGCGTTCGCATCCGAACGCTTCAACGTCAAGCCGGACATCATCACCGTGGCCAAGGGCATCACCAACGGCGTCATTCCCATGGGCGCGGTGCTGGTGGGCAAGGAGATCCACGATGCGTTTATGAACGGCCCCGAACACCTGGTGGAATTTTTCCATGGTTACACGTACTCGGGGCACCCGGTTGCGACCGCTGCCGGGCTGGCCGCACTGGGTGCATATCAGGAAGAGGGCACTTTCGCCCAGGCCCGCTCCCTGGAAAAGGCCTTCGAGGATGCCATTCATGGCATGCGCGATGCGCCGCACGTGACGGACATCCGCAATTTCGGGCTCATGGGTTGTGTGGAACTGGCGCCCCGGCCCGGCGCACCCGGCGCCCGCGGCATGGATGTGCACGTGAAGTGTTTCGACGCCGGGTTGGTGGTGCGCGCCGGCATGGATAACATTTCTTTCTCGCCGTTCCTGAACTCCACGCCGGATGAATTTGCGAAGATGTTTGATACGCTCCGACGTGTGTTAAAGACGGTGGATTGACAGATTGATTGTGAGCACCGGCTCCAATTGCGGATTCTTGCTCGACCGGCGAATTCGACTTTTGTCATTCCGGAAACCGCAAGGCGGTTATCCGGAATCCAGTCCCCGCTTCAATCCCGGCTGGATTCCGGTTCGGGGGTCCGGCGGACCCTGGCCCGGAATGACGTGCTGAAAATTCAGTAATTCTGCAAGGCCCAATGATTTTTAACGGAGAAGTTCTATGATTGCAAAAGAAGCCGCAATGCGACTTATTCCCGCCCCCGGCACGCTGGGCCACTGGATCAACGGCCGCGTCGTGGCGGACGCCGGCCGCGCACAGGAAATCACCAATCCGGCCACGGGACAGGTGGTGCGCCGCGTGGCGCTGGCCTCCCGCGCCACCGTCGAACAGGCCATTGCCGCGGCGGAGGCGGCGTTTCCCGCGTGGCGCGAGACGCCACCGTTAAAGCGGGCGCGGGTATTGTTCCGGTTCAAGCAATTGCTGGAAGAACGCGCCGACGAAGTGGTCGCGCTGATCACCGAGGAACACGGCAAGGTGCTGGACGATGCCCGCGGTGAATTCCTGCGTGGCGTGGAAGTGGTCGAGTACGCTTGCGGCGCGCCGGAATTCCTGAAAGGAGAACACAGCAAGAATGCCGGTCCCGCCATGGATTCCTGGGCCGAATTTCAGCCGCTGGGTGTCGTGGCCGGCATCACGCCGTTCAACTTCCCGGCCATGGTGCCCATGTGGATGTATCCCATGGCCATTGCCTGCGGCAATACCTTTGTCTTGAAACCCTCGGAGAGAGATCCCAGCGCCTCCATATTGATCGCGGAGATCTTCAAGGAGGCGGGGCTGCCGGACGGCGTATTCAACGTCGTCAACGGCGACAAGGAAGCGGTGGACACGCTGCTCACCGATCCGCGCGTGCAGG
>CAYMXG010000439.1:0-2278 GCA_964394115.1 uncultured Enterobacteriaceae bacterium
ACCTGCGCGGATTTGACCAGGAGTGCCGCGAATTCCTCGCCACTGAAATGCGCAAACGCGAGATCGATCTGCGCTTCAACACTGATGTCAGTGCAGTGGTCAAGACCGGAGATACGCTTCAGGTCCGGCTCACGGACGGCAGCATGCTGGAAACGGACCTGGTGCTGTATGCCACGGGGCGCGCGCCGAACACCGCCAATCTTGGCCTCGAGAGCGCCGGCGTCAGGCTCAAGCCCGGCGGCGCCATCACCGTGAATGAATCGTTCCAGTCCTCAGTACCGCATATCTATGCCATCGGAGATGTCACGGATCGGGTCAACCTGACTCCCGTGGCCACGGCTGAAGGCACGGCGCTGGCACGAACCTTGTTCGGCGGCGTGCCTTCCGGCGTGGACTACGAGGGCATTCCGAGCAGCGTCTTCTGTCAGCCCAATCTGGCGACCGTGGGGCTCACTGAAGAGGCGGCTCGCGCACAAGGCCGGGTGATATTGGTCTTTCGATCCACTTTTACACCCTTGAAACAGACACTGGGCGGCAGAAATGAAAAGGTATTGATGAAACTCATTGTCGATAAACAGACTGACCGCGTCCTCGGCGCCCACATGGTCGGTCCCGATGCGGGAGAGATCATCCAGGGCCTCGCGGTAGCCATCAAGGCGGGTGCCACCAAGGCGATGTTCGATGCCACCATCGGTATTCATCCAACGGCGGCAGAGGAATTCGTCACCATGCGTACGCCGGTTTGAAAGTCTGATGTGCCCGCAGTGACCATGCGCGCCCCGGTCGCCATTGCGGCTACGGTCTGGTCCCTGTTTGCGCTTGCCGCCGAGCCGCTGGTCGCCGTGGCCGCCAACCTGGCCCCTCCCATCAAGACCCTGGCCGGGGAATTCGCCCGTGCCAGCGGCACGCGGGTGCGAATCAATGTGGGCTCATCCGGAGACCTGTTGCGACAGATCCAGCACGGCGCCCGCTATGAAATCTACCTTGCCGCAGACGCTGACTATACTGCGCGCGCGCAGGCGGAAAAACTGACCGTGGGTGAGCCCACGCTGCTGGGTTTGGCCAACCTCGTTGCATTCATCCCGCGCAAGTCCACCGTGGAATCCGCCGCCGAGCTGGCCACCCTGGGCCGGATGTTATCGGCGGGTAATTATCGGCGCATCGCCATGGCCAATCCCGATGTGGCGCCGTTCGGGACCGCTGCGCAACAGGCCCTGCGGAGGATGGGGGTCTGGGCGGAGGAACGGGATCGGGTCATCATGGGTGAGAACCTCGCGCAGACCGTGCAGTTCACCCTGGCGGGTGGCGTGGACGTTGGATTCATCTCGGAGTCGTACGCGCTGCTCCCGGAGGTGGCGGCGCAAGGTCGGTTCATACCGATACCCGGCGACTGGCATGACCCGCTGGCACAGACCATGGTGCTTCTGAACGGTGCGGGCGATGAAGCCCGGGCATTCTTCACGTTTCTGCAATCCGATGCGTCGCAGAAGCTGCTATCAAGGTCAGGGTACACGGTGCCATGAGCCATTTTGATTCCGTGGCGCTCATGCTGTCGCTCAAGTTGGGCCTGCTGACTGCGGTCGTGTTGATTCCACTGGGCATGATCGTGGCGCGCTGGCTGGCATGGCATTCCTTTCGTGGACGTAATGTGGCCCAGGCGTTGATCGCCATGCCGCTGATCCTGCCGCCCACGGTGTTGGGGTATTACCTGCTGCTCGTGCTCAGCAGCAACGGCCCGCTGGGTGGCATCTGGGAAACACTGCGGCATGAACCACTGGCATTTTCCTTTGAGGGGATCCTGGTCGCGTCCCTGTTGTTCAACATCCCGTTCGCGATCCAGCCCATGCAACGGTCATTCGAGGCCATCCCGACGGTAATTCGCGAAGCTGCCTGGTGCAGCGGCCTGTCCAACTGGCAGACCTTCCTGCGCATTGAATTGCCTCTGGCCTGGCCCGGCATCCTTACTGCACTGGTGCTGACGTTTGCGCACACGCTGGGCGAGTTTGGCGTCGTGCTGATGGTGGGTGGCAATATCGAGGGCGAGACGCGCACGATTTCCATCTCCATTTATGATCGCGTGCAGGCGCTGGATGACGCCGGCGCCGGCCTGATGTCGCTGTTCCTGCTGTGCCTGGCATTCGCCGCCATTACCTTGATCTACACCCTCCACGATCGTTATGGCCGCACCCGCCCCTGGTAAATCCCTGCACCTGCGCGTCGCGCAGGCGGCGCCCATTCCGCTGCAAGCCGGACTCGACTGCGGCCCGGGTCAACTGCT
>CAYMXG010000440.1:0-2276 GCA_964394115.1 uncultured Enterobacteriaceae bacterium
AACCCCTGGCGCAAAAATCCTGCCTGTTACTGCTGCAGCATTTATGTGATCGGGGATACGACGTGTCCCTGGAGACCAGCGGGGCCATTGAGGTAAACGACGTTGACCCGCGCGTGTGCAAGATACTTGACCTGAAGACGCCCGCGTCCGGGGAGTCGGGGCGCAATCTGATGTCCAACCTGGCGCACATGACTGCGCGGGATCAATTCAAGTTTGTGATCTGCGACCGCGGTGATTACGAATGGGCCCGGGACCTCGTCCTTCAACACCAACTGGCGGCGCGCAGCGAGGTCCTGTTCTCCCCCAGCCATGGGCAGTTGCCGGCGGGTTCATTGGCGGATTGGGTGCTGGCCGATCAATTACCGGTGCGCGTGCAGATCCAGCTGCACAAATATCTTTGGGGCGATGTGCGCGGCCGTTAACAGCCCCGCGGTCGTGCTCCTGTCCGGCGGACTCGACTCTGCCACCGTACTGGCGGTGGCGCGCCGTGATGGGCATGCCTGTCATGCCCTGAGTTTTGATTATGGCCAGCGCCACCGCATTGAACTGGAGGCGGCGGCGCGAGTGGCGAAGGCCGGCCACGCCCGTGACCATCGCGTAATCACCCTGGGCCTCGGCGACATCGGCGGCTCGGCGCTGACCGATGCGAACATTCCGGTCGCGGAAAACGCGGCGGCCGGCGGCATCCCGATGACCTATGTCCCGGCCCGCAATACCATCCTGCTGGCGGTAGCCCTCGGTTACGCGGAAGTATTGGGCGCCGGGGACATTTTCATCGGCGTCAATGCGGTGGATTACTCCGGCTATCCCGATTGCCGGCCCGAATTTATTGCCGCCTTCGAGCAACTGGCGAACTTGGCGACACGGGCCGGAGTCGAAGGCAGGCCGGTGCATATACGGGCCCCGTTGATCCGCTTGTCCAAGGCGGAAATCATCCGCCTCGGCACGGACCTGGGCGTGGACTACTCGCTCACCGTGTCCTGCTACCAGCCTGACACGCTAGGCCGGGCCTGCGGGGTGTGTGACTCGTGCCGGTTCCGGCGCGAAGGGTTCGCCGGTGCGGATATACCCGACCCCACGCAGTATCGCCTGCATTAGCCCTTGGGGGCGTCGGTACCGGACTCCATGCCACGGGTGAGATGCAGGTAACTGTTATAGCGGCTGCGGATATCGCGGACGTAAACCACTGCCTGCCCGCAACGGCAGGCGCGCAGATTTTCGCCGTCGTCCGTCACGATTGGCTTGGCGAACGACATCATTGCCAGTTCGACATTATCAAACCAGCGGTCCGGATCCAGGTCCATTGCCAGGGCGCGGGCGCGGGCCTTCTGTACCCGCGCAAAGCCGGCGTTGTACGCCGCCAGCGTGAACCAGGTGCGATCCTGCAAATTCAGATCTTCCTCGAACTGGCTGCGCAGAAAATTCATGTATTTCAGGCCGGCGCGAATATTGTGGCGGGGATCGGCCAGATTCTCTGCCCCGATCCAGGCCGCGGTTGTGGGCAACATCTGCATCAGCCCGCTGGCCCCGGCGACGGATTCCGCATTGGGATCGAAGTGACTTTCCTGGAACATCTGCGCCACGATCAGGCGCCAGTCGAAATCGTAATGGGCAGCATATTCCTGGATGATATCGTCGTAGGGCGAGATTTCATCCGCCTTTACCACCTGGCTCGCCTCGCCCTGGGGCATCGGTCGCTCCACGTACCGGGAATACAGGGCCTTGTAGAAACCGGATTGGTAGGTCTGCGCCAGAAATTCATCCAGGGCGGAAAGCAATTGCCGATCGGTTCCGCGCACCAGCCAGGACATGGGCGCCGGTTCAGTCAATGCAAATTGCGCCCGCAACTCCAGGCGCCGGGCAAATTCAGCGCGCACCAGGTTGCTGCTGATAAGCGCCAGATCGCTGGTCCCCTGCGCCACCCGTTCGAGTGCCTGTTCGGCAGTCAGGGGTTTCGCTGCCGGCTCCAGGGCCACATCCAGTCCTTCGCGTTGCAACGCAAGCACTGTGGCCAGGTACGGACTCTCCGTCGGCAGGAGTATCCGGCGCCCCGCCAGGTCCGCCATATCCACCAGGGGCCGGTCTGCAGCGCGACTGACCACCACCGGCGCCGCATAATCATAGGGGCGCGTGGCAGACAGATCGGCTCCGGCCGACCCTGCCGGCAATGATGCGGCAATCAAATCGCCCCGGCCCGCCAGCAACAGGCGGCGCATCTCCGCCAGGCTGTCCGCCGTGACCACATCCACGCGCATCTGGTTCTGCTCGGCAAAGCG
>CAYMXG010000441.1:0-2273 GCA_964394115.1 uncultured Enterobacteriaceae bacterium
TGAATGCAAGACCTGACCCCTGAATTAGGAAATCATTGCAGCCGTTTCAGGCGCGCGGCCTCGAATTCGTCTCCGGGGTTCCATTTCGGCATCTGCGGCGCGTTCGCCACGATGAGTCCCAACCAGAATGAAAACTGGGCGTCCTGGATCATGCCGTCGTAATTCCAGTCATCGCGCAATTCATCGCTCGGTTGGTGATAATGCTGTGCGGTAAAGGCATCCAGTTGCGCCTTGCCCCAGCCCGGCTCGCGGCCGATGACGTCAGTGCCGCCTTCCAGTCCCAGCGCGGGGACGCCGACCTTGGCGAAGTTGAATTGATCCGAGCGATAGAAATATCCTTTCTCGGGAAACTGATCCGGCTTCGTTACCCGCCCCTGGAAGGCCGCCACCTGTTCAGCCATGGCATCGAGCGAGGACTTGCCCTTGCCGATAAGGATGATGTCACTGGTCCGGCCGAGGATGTTGCCGCTGTCCAGGTTCAGGTTGGCGGCGAGCCTGCCTGTGGGCAAAGGCGGGTACCGGCCCAGGAATTCGGAGCCGATCAGCCCCTGTTCCTCGGCGCCGACGAATGCGGCCATGATGGAGCGCTTGGGCCGCGCCGGCAACGCGGCGAAGGCGCGCGCGACGCTGAGCACCATGCCGGACCCGCTGGCGTTGTCCACGGCGCCGTTGTAGATGCGATCTTCCGGATTGCCGTTCGGGTTGGGCTCGCCCACGCCCAGGTGATCGTGATGGGCGCTGTATACGACGACCTCGCCGGCGAGCACCGGATCGGCACCCTTCAATATCCCGATCACATTGGCGGAGCGCGTGCTGCGAATGCCGGTCGTCAGGGACAGCGACGTGCGGACACCCAGTGGTACGGGTTTGAAGTCCTTCTCACGTGCGGCGGCGATAAGTTGCGCCAGGTCCTGCCCGCCAAGCGCGACCAGACGTTGCGCGCTTTCCCCGGTCACCCACGCGTTTACCTGCGTCCTCGGCTCGTCGCCCGCGGGTAGCTCGAATTGTTCGCCGCTGAAGGAACTTTGCACCACTTGCCAGGGATATCCGGCGGAAGGGTCAGTGTGGATGATGATGGCGCCGGCGGCGCCCTGGCGCGCAGCCTCTTCGTACTTGTACGTCCAGCGGCCGTAATAAAGCCGGCGCACGCCTTCGAACAGCGCAGGATCCCAGTCCGGGTCGTTGTTCAGCATCAGCAGCACCTTGCCCTTGAGATCCATGCCCTTGTAGTCGTCCCACTGGAACTCGGGCGCCGTGATGCCAAATCCGACGAACACGATTTCGGCGTCCTTGAGTTCCGCCAGTTCCTTCTGCACGCCGCTGGAGGCGATGTATTCGTCGCTGCGTTTCAATTCCAGGGTCTTGCCGCCGGCCTGCATGCGCCAGGTGGCCGGCATCCCGGAATTGATGCCGATGAGATCGAACGGCTGTTCCCAGGTGCCGTCGGCGGCGCCGGGGGCAAAGCCGGACTTCTGCAGTTCCGCTGCCAGCCAGGCGCGTGCCTTGACGTCACCCTCCGAACCCGGGGCGCGACCTTGGTACGTGTCACTGGCGATTTCCGCGACCGTTTCGTGGATGAGTTTGCCGTCGATGGTGCCGGCCGCGGCCTGGGCTTCGGTCGAGAACGGACCCGGATCCGCCGGCGCAGCCACGGCCGCAGCCGGGGCGTTGCCTTGCTGCGGTTCGGGGCCCTTGGAGCAGGCGGTGGCGGCAAACAGCGGCAGCAGCAGGAAAATGTTGCGAAGACTCATGCGTATCTCCAGGTACCGGTTAGCATCCATTTGAGGATGCGGGATTACACGGCGTTAGTGTACTTTATCCCGCTCCATGGCCGACATCGCCCCAGCCGCCGTGCCCGGCGCGGAAGTCGTGTTCCGCACCGAGGCCTTGATCAAGATTTACCACATGGGCGAAGTGGACGTGCACGCATTGCGGGGTGTGACCGCGGAACTCGTCAGCGGCGAACTGCTCGTGCTGCTCGGCGCCTCCGGCAGCGGCAAGTCCACATTCCTTAACATTCTCGGTGGCCTGGACCGCCCCACCTCTGGCCGTGTCTGGTATCGCGAGCAGGACCTGACACACGCCTCGGAACAGGAACTGACCCAGTACCGGCGCCATCACGTGGGATTCGTGTTCCAGTTCTACAACCTCATCCCGAGCCTGACGGCGCGCGAGAACGTCGCCATCGTCACCGAGATCGCGCGCCATCCCATGCGACCGGAAGATGCGCTCGACCTGGTGGGGCTGGCCGATCGCCTGGATCATTTTCCGGC
>CAYMXG010000442.1:0-2267 GCA_964394115.1 uncultured Enterobacteriaceae bacterium
GCACGCGCCCGATCCAGCGTCAGGTATTCCGCCTCGGTCAGAAATCCATGCCGGGTCAGGTCCAGCAGGCGTTGCGCGCCGAAGTGACGCTTGGCGACCCAGCCGATCATCTGGATATCGCGCAGGCCGCCGGGCCCGTCCTTGACGTTGGGTTCAAGGCTGTGTTCGGAATGCTCGTAGCGCTGGTGGCGCACCGCCTGCTCGGAAAGCTTGGCCTTGAAATACTTGTGCGTGGGCCAGATTTGATCCGGGCCGGTGGCGCGGACCATGTCGTCAAACAGGCGCTGGTTGCCGCACACGTGGCGCGCCTCGATCAGGTTCGTGACCACGGTGACGTCGGCCTTCGCCTCGGTTACGCACTGGCGCACGGTGCGAACGCTATGTCCCACCTGCAGTCCGAGGTCCCAAAGATATGTGAGAAAGCGCTCAATCTGCGAGCGCAGCGGGGCGCTGATGCGCGGCTGCGTAAGGATCATCAGGTCAATGTCCGAGGCCGGCAGCAGGTCGCCGCGGCCGTAGCCGCCGACGGCCACCAGCGTTACACCGGGTTCGGAGATGAAACAGTGCCAGGTATTCGCAAGCATCTGGTCTATGAACCAGGTGTGCTTGTACACCACCTCGTCGATGCGGCGGCCCTGCACGAACAGTTCATGCAGATAGCTGCGGGCGTAGTGCAGCAACTGTTTGCTGTACTTCAGCGGCGGCGCGCCACCTGCTGCCGCCTGTTTAAATTGCGCTTGATCGAACAGTCTCGCGTCCGGGATGTTCTCGAACCACATTGTTCAGAGTTTTTCCTCGGGTCGGCGCGTAAGCACCTCGACTCCGGAATCGGTAACCAGGACAGTGTGTTCCCATTGGGCGGACAACGAGCGATCCTTGGTTACCACGGTCCAGTTGTCCGGCAGCAGCCGCACGTGGCGTTTGCCGGCGTTGATCATCGGCTCGATGGTGAAGGTCATGCCGGGCTCCAGCGCCAGGCCGGTGTTGGGGTCGCCGTAGTGCAGGACCTGCGGATCCTCGTGGAATTCGCGCCCGATGCCGTGCCCGCAATATTCACGCACCACGGAGAAATTGCGTTCTTCTGCATGTTTCTGGATGGCATGCCCGATGTCGCCGAGGCGGGTACCGGGGCGCACCATGGCGATGCCCAGCGCCATGCATTCGTAGGTCACGTCCACCAGCCGGCGCGCGCGGATGGAGGGCTCGCCTATGAAAAACATCTTGCTGGTGTCGCCGTGAAACCCGTCCTTGATGACGGTGATATCGATGTTGATGATGTCGCCTTCCTTGAGCTGCCGGTCGCCCGGGATGCCGTGGCAGACCACGTGATTGACCGAGGTACAGATGGAATTGGGGAAACCGCGATAATTGAGCGGGGCCGGCACGGCCTGCTGCTGGTTGACGATGTACTCATGACAGCGGATATCCAGTTCACCGGTGGTCACGCCCGGGCGCACATGGGGCGCAATCATCCCCAGCACGTCAGCCGCGAGGCGGCCCGCAACGCGCATCTTTTCGATTTCATCTGGGGTCTTGATACGGACTTGCATGGTGTGCGCGGCGTGGCGGAGGGAGTCCGTCGGCGATTTGTTGCGCTTCGGCAGGTATGGTATAAAGCGCGCGCGCAATACGCAAACCACTGACCTGTCAGGGCAAAATGCCCGCCGGCGGACCGGGAGCGTGGCGTGCCAGGTGGGACCGGCAACCCGTTTGTCAGGGGAACCCGGCCCAAATCGTAAATCCTGTCGCACATACAGCCTTAATGGCGGCACGTACGGGGTGTCCGGCGCAAATGCGCCGGATGAATACGTGCCATGTGAGACGGTTTAACCCCTCAGGAGACGGTTCATGTCTGCAGTCACCATGCGTGAAATGCTGGAGGCCGGCGTGCATTTCGGCCACCAGACCCGGTATTGGAACCCCAAGATGGCGTCCTATTTGTTCGGCCATCGCAACAAGATTCACATCATCAATCTTGAAAAGACCCTGCCGCTGTTCAATGACGCGATGAATTTCGTCGGCAGTATGGTGGCGCGCAAGGGCGTAGTGCTGTTTGTCGGCACCAAACGCGCCGCGCAGCAAATCATTGAAGAAGAGGCACGTCGCTGCGGCATGCCGTTCGTCAACCGCCGCTGGCTGGGCGGTCTGTTGACCAATAATCGCACCGTGCGCCAGTCCATCAACCGGCTCATGGAATATGAAACCATGGAGGCCGACGGCAGCCTGGAGCGCATGGGCAAGCGCGAGGCGCTGAGTTTCCGCCGCGA
>CAYMXG010000443.1:0-2266 GCA_964394115.1 uncultured Enterobacteriaceae bacterium
GCTCGACTCTACCGGGTACATCCCTGTACCCGTACCTCCCACATCCCTGTGGTCGACCTCGCTACACTCGTTCGAGATGACACACTGAAGCATCACTCCAGATCAGCCAAATGCCCCGGCCTCGTATAACAGCAGGTGTTCCGTTGAATTAATCAGCAGCGCCCGCGGCAGGGCCTCCAGCAGGGCAAATTCCTCCAGCAGCGGCTTGAACTTGCTCCGGCCGAAATCACTCAGGCAGCTGTAGAACAACAGCACTACCTCGTAACTGGAAAGCTGGGATCGGATCAAGTTCGTGTAGAAGCGCTTCTCCTTGACGTCGCTGATCTTGACGAACTTCACGGTGTTGTAGAGCGAGCGGAAATAATGCTCCAGTTCCGCCTGGCTCTCATCAAAGAACCGCATGTATGCGGCGTTGATGCGTTCCGCTTCGGGAACCTCGGGGTGCCGATCCACATACTCGGCATGGCAGGTCCGGAAGCGCTTGCAGAACACCCGGAAACAGTCCCGGCCCCGGACCGGCTGGCCATCCGCAGCGCGCAGATCCATGCTGCCGAGGATGTCAATTTGCAGCCGCAGCAGCGCAAAAAACGTGTGTTCGAAGCTCTCCTTGCGCAGCGTCTCGTTTTGGGCCATCAGCTGCAGTTTTTGCCCTTCTATCTCGGTACGCGTCAGCATCAGCTCGCGCCGTTGCATCTGCAGTTCCCGGCTTTGCAGCAGGATGGTGTAGATGATGCCGATGAATGCCAGTCCTGAGAACAGCGCATTGACGACGCCGAACATGTCGCCGATGGTGCCGCGATCCTTCAGCGGATACAGGAATATCCAGACCAGGCCCCAGGCCAGGAACACGCCGGCCACGGCAAGCCAGAAAACGCGTTTGGAAACCGCCCCGTTGTCATGTTCCTTGGACATGTCTCCCCTCCTGCCAACCCACGATCAGACTAGCATGGAATGCCCCCGCGTTCGCCGCGGCACGCCGGTTGCTTTCACCACGACCCTGTGCAAGATTAACGTCCATGGACCCTTATGTTGCCTGGCTGATACTGGGTTTTACGCTGGTCATCATCGAGATGACCACGGGCACGTTCTACCTCCTGGTCCTGGGCGTCTCCTGTTTCGCGGCCGCTGCTGCGGCGTATTTTGGCCACGGCTTCCCGGTTCAGGTCTTGCTCGCCGCGCTGATGACGGGTATCGGCGCGTACCTTGTCAATGCACAGCGCAGTGCCAATTCCGCCCAAAAAATGAAGTCGATGGACGCAGGGATGCCAGCCCGGTTTGAGAGCTGGACGGAACAGAGCAGCGGGCGGGCGCGGGTCCGTTACCGCGATGCCAGTTGGGATGCGCGCATCGCGGGCGAAGTGGATTTGCAGCCGGGCGCCACGGTGTACGTAGAATCCACGTCCGGCAACACCCTGCTCGTCAGCGTGCGGCCACCGGATTAAGCGGAACGGGGGCAGAACCGGATTCTGCGCCCGACTATTTGTGGTTCAGACAGGAGTATCCCCATGTTCGGTAAACTGATGATGGCGATTGCCGCCACGATTGCGGCATTGGCATTTCCTCCCACTCATGACTTTGCCGTCTGGGTGTTTTTCATCGGCGTTTTCGTGGCGTTCATCATTGAAGGCGTCCGCATTGTGCCGCAGCAATTCGCACTGGTCGTGGAGCGATTGGGACGCTTCGACAGAATCCTCGAGCCGGGACTTAATCTGGTGGTGCCGTTCTGGGAGCGGGTGGCGTATTCCCATTCCCTGAAGGAAGTGCCACTGGATGTGCCGGAGCAGGTCTGCATCACGCGCGACAATACGCAACTGGCCGTGGATGGCGTGCTTTACTACCAGGTCATGGATCCGCGCCAGGCCTCCTACGGCTCGGCCAATTACATCGCCGCCATCACGCAACTGGCGCAGACCACGTTGCGCTCCGAGATCGGCAAGATGGAACTGGACAAGACCTTCGAGTCCCGGGACGAGATCAACCGCCAGATCGTCAGCGTGCTGGACGAGGCGGGGCGCAACTGGGGCATCAAGGTACTGCGCTACGAGATCAAGAGCCTGACCCCGCCCGAGGCAATCCTGCGCGCCATGCAACAGCAGATAACCGCGGAACGCGAAAAGCGCGCGCTGATCGCCAAGTCCGAGGGTCAGCGGCAGGAGGAGATAAATCTTGCCGATGGGCAGAAACAGGCCGCCGTGCTCAGTTCCGAGGGCGAGAAACAGGCGGCCATCAACCGGGCACAGGGCGAGGCCAGCGCCATCCGCATGAT
>CAYMXG010000444.1:0-2259 GCA_964394115.1 uncultured Enterobacteriaceae bacterium
GCATATCGATCCGTATACTCCACACTCGCGCCCTCCGGCGTATTGATGATGGCCATCACGAAGCCGCGGTCCTCCAGTGGGGACAGCTCGGCCTTCAACGTCACGAACAACCTGTAGCTGGCGCCGGCCACAACTACCACGAGCGCGAGCACCAGCCAGCGCAAACGCAGGGCCCCCTGCAGCAGGCCCCGGTAGAAGCGCGTGAGCCATTCCAGAAAATCACCGATAGCCGTATACAAACGCCCGTGCCGGGGCTCATGGCGCAGCAGCCGCGAGCACATCATTGGAGTCAGGGTCAGTGCCACAAAACCGGAGATCAACACCGCACCCGACACCGCCATGGCGAACTCGGTGAACAGCTTTCCGGTCGTGCCACCCATGAAGGCCAGCGGCGCAAACACCGTGGCCAGGGTCAGGGTCATGGCTACGATGGCGAATCCGATTTCACGGCTGCCGGCCATCGCCGCCTGCATCGGGGCAATGCCCTGTTCTACGCGCCGATGCACGTTTTCCAGCATCACGATGGCATCATCCACCACCAGCCCGATGGCCAGCACCAGTCCCAGCAGGGTCAAAACGTTGACGGAAAAGTCCAGCGCGTAAATGAATATGAATGACCCCACCAGGGACACCGGGATGGTGACAAAGGGAATCAGCGTGGCACGTAACGTGCGCAGGAACAGGAATGTCACCAGCGTCACCAGCGCCAGCGCCTCGAGCAGGGTGATGAACACCTCGCGGATGGATTCATCGATGAATATGGAACTGTCAAAGCTGTTCTGGATTTCCATGCCTTCCGGCAGCGCGGCCCGGACGCGTTCGAGTTCCGCATGCACGCCCCTGGCCACCGCCAGCGTATTGGCCTTGGATTGCTTGACCACTCCCAGGCCCACCGCCGTCTCGCCATTGACCCGCACGTACTTGCGCTCTTCCTGTGCGCCCAGTTCCGCGCGTCCCACGTCGCGCAACCGGATCAGCCGGCCGTTTACTTCCCGGACGATCAGATCGTTGAACTGCTCCGCCGTGCGCAGGTCGGTTTCAGCCAGCACCGTGAATTCCCGTTGCGTGCTTTCGATGCGTCCACCCGGGATCTCCAGGTTGCGGCTGCGCAGGGCCTGCTCCACGTCCTGCACCGTGACTCCATGCGCCGCCAGTTTCCCGACCTCCAGCCAAAGACGCATGGCGTAGTAGCGCTCGCCACCGATGTTGACGCGCGCAACGCCGGGGATGGTCTGCAACCGATCCTGGATGTACCGATCGGCATAATCGGTGAGTTCCAGCACGCTGTGGCGATCACTTTTGAATGCGATCCAGATAATCGGGATCGCGTCGGCTTCGACCTTGGCAATGACGGGTTCGTCCACGTCATCCGGCAGGCGCCCGCGGATGCGTGACACGCGATCACGCACATCGGCAGCGGCGGAATCCTCGTCCCGTTCCAGCAGAAACTTGATGGTGATCTCGCTGACTTCCTCGCGGCTGACGGACTTCATCACGTCCACGCTATCGAGTCCGGCCAGCGAGTCCTCAAGCGGACGCGTCACCTGGCTCTCAATGACTTCCGCAGACGCGCCGTCATACACAGTGCGAACCGACACCACCGGGGCGTCAATGTCCGGGTATTCGCGCACCGGGAGCCGATCAAACGACAGATACCCCAGCAGCACGATCATCAGGCTGACGACCGTGGCGAGGACCGGGCGGCGGATGGAGATGTCGGAGAAAACCATGCTGGCCTGCCGCTCTCAGCCGCCGGCAGCGGTGCGGGGCAGTTCCACCACGTCCGCACCGTCAATCAGCTTTTGCTGCCCTTCTTTGACTATGGGAGCCCCGGCCTCAAGTCCGGAGGTGATCTCCACCTGTCCGGGCTTGCGCAGACCCAGTTGCACCGGCGTCAGCGACGCCTTGCCGTTCATCACGCGGTAAACAAACTGTTGCTCGCCCACCGGAACAATGGCCTCCTCCGGGACCCACAAGGCATCAGAACGCACTGCCAGCACCAGCTCCGCGTCGGCAAACATGCCCGGCCGCAGGCGCCCATCCGGATTGGCGATGCGCGCGCGCAGCAGGAAACTGCGCGTGGTTTCATCGATGCGCGGATTGATGGCGTAGACCTCGCCCTGGAAGGATTCGCCCGGGAAGGCGTTGATGCTCACGTTCACCCTTTGTCCTGGTTGCAACTGCACTGCGAACCGCTCGGGCACGCTGAAGTCCACCTTGAGCACATCGATGGCTTCCAGGTTCACCAGTTCCTGGCCG
>CAYMXG010000445.1:0-2238 GCA_964394115.1 uncultured Enterobacteriaceae bacterium
GTGCTGGATCTGTCCATTGAGGCGTGGCAGCGCCATGCCGACTCCCTGCAGACCCTTCCGGAGGCGTGGCTCGACACCGCCAAACGCGCGACCGACGACATGGTGCTGGCCGACACGTTGAGCGGCCCGATGTCCGGCTCGCGTGTCATCGCCGGCGTGTTGCTGTTTGCCGGATGTGTGCGCCGCCTCTGCCCGGAACCGAATGTCGGATTGCTGCTGCCCACCAGCAATGGCGGCGCCATTGCCAACCTGGCGGTGTTGATGTGCGGCAAGACCGTCGTGAATCTGAATTACACCGCCGGCCGTGAGGCGATTGCCGCGGCCATCGCCAAGGCCGGGATCGGCAATGTCATTACCTCGCGGCGCTTCCTGGATCGCCTGGCCAAGCGCGGCCTGGACCTGGAGGCCGTGCTCTCCGGCGTGCGCATTCATGCCATGGAGGAACTCGCCACCGGCATGTCGAAGCCCCGGCGCATGGCTGCGCTGTTACAGGCCATCCTGTTTCCCGCCTGGTTGTTACGCGCGCTGCATTGCCGGCGCGTGACGCTGGACCATCCGGCTGCGATCCTGTTTTCCAGCGGCAGCGAAGGAGAGCCGAAGGGCGTGGTGCTGTCCCATCGCAACATGATGGCCAACCTGAAGCAGACCTCGGATGTGCTGAACACCGAAACCTCCGATGTAGTCATGGCCACGCTGCCGTTGTTTCATGCCTTTGGCCTGACGGTGACGACGCTGATGCCGATGATCGAGGGCATCCCCGTGGTCTGTCACCCGGACCCCACCGACGCCGTCGGCGTCGCCAAGGCCGTGGCCACCTACGAGGCGACGCTGTTATGCGGGACCTCCACCTTCCTGCGGCTCTACGCGAAGAACAACCGCGTTGACCCGTTGATGTTCGAATCGCTGCGGCTGGTGGTGGCGGGGGCGGAAAAGCTGGCGGCGGATGTGCGCGAAAGTTTCAAGCTCAAGTTCCAAAAAGAGGTCTACGAGGGATTCGGCGCCACCGAGACCACGCCGGTGGCCAGCGTCAATGTGCCCAACCGGCTGGACACCTCTGCGTGGGTGGTGCACGTCGGGACCAAGCCCGGCACTGTCGGCCTGCCGCTGCCCGGCACCAGTTTTCGTATCGTCGATCCCGACACCCTGCAGGAACTGCCCACCGACAGTGATGGCCTCATCCTCATCGGCGGCGCGCAGGTGATGCTGGGCTATCTGGATGACCCCGTGCGCACCGCGGCGGTGATCGTCGAACTGGATGGCATGCGCTGGTACAAGACCGGCGACAAGGGGCACCTGGACGAAGACGGCTTCCTCGTCATCGTGGATCGCTATTCGAGGTTCGCGAAGATTGCCGGCGAGATGGTGTCATTGACTGCGGTGGAAGAGCAGACGCGCGGCGTGCTCGCAGTCCCGGAGACGGAATTGGTCGCCGTGAACCTGCCCGCGGAGAAGAAGGGCGAACAGATAGTGATGATGATTGCGGACGCCGCGGTTGTACCGGACGACGTGCGCAAGGCGCTGCTGGAAAAGGGCTGCAACCCGCTGATGGTACCTGAACAATTCTACATCGTGCCGGCGGTGCCCAGGCTCGGCAGCGGCAAGACGGATTTCAATGCAGCGCGAAAAATGGCAATGTCGCTGCTGGCGGGCGAGGGCAATCCAGCGTAGGCAGGTATCCAGACCCTCTGTCATACCGGCGAAAGCCGGTATCCAGTTATTCGATTCTGGACCCCGGCCTGCGCCGGGGTGACGGCACGGGGGTGACGGATTCTATAATAAAGTCGCCAGTTCAGAGGTTCCGTGATTCAAAATTGAGAAACAAAGCATGTGGTTTGTAGGACTGATATTAGGCGCGATCATCGGTGCCGTCGGCGGCTCCGAAGGCGCCGTGGGCGGGGCCGTGGTGGGCACCATCATCGGCGCCATCATCGGCATGGCAAAATCGTCCCATGCCCGGGAACTGACCGAGCAGAAACTGCGCGACGTGGAAGCGGCGCTGAAACGGCTCGAGGAGCGGATCAACAGCCTGGAAACATCGCGCCCTGCCCCGGACGCGCCGCTGACCCAGCCCGCGGCAGCCACGCCTGAAATCGTTCCCCCACCGGCAATGCCTGCTGAAGTACCGGCGCCGCGTTCAGTGGATGTAGCGTCCGCGTTGCCTGCCAGCACTGCGGTGGCGCCTGCGCCGGAACCCTCCCCCGAGCCTGTGCCCCCGAAGCCGCCCACGCCGGACGAACC
>CAYMXG010000446.1:0-2224 GCA_964394115.1 uncultured Enterobacteriaceae bacterium
GATATTGAAGATCGCGGCCGCATCAAGACCGGACTGCTGGCCGACATCGTCGCCGTGGCGGGCAATCCGCTGGAGAATATCCGCCTGCTGGAGGACGTGAAATTCGTGATGAAGGATGGGGAGGTCTATAAGGCACCAGGGAAATGAGCGGTGCACAATTGATGATTTCCATTCCGTCATTCCGGAAACCGCGAGTGAGCCGCCAGCCCCGGCGAAAGAACGTCACCCCCGCGAAAGCGGGGGCCGGGGAAAAATCCAGGCGACCTCAAACGCTGCCTGGATTCCGGATCGCGGGCCCTGCGGACCCTTGCCCGGAATGACGGATTGAGTCTCCGTTACCTATTTGCGTCGATATAACCCGTCGAAGATGACTTTCCATTGTTTTTGATCGGCGCTCTGCTGCCACAGTTGCCGCACCGTGCCGTCGGCATTCAATGTATAGGACATCCTGAAATACATGGACCCTGCGGCTGTGGTCTGGCTCCCGGTCATATCCATGACATTGTCCTTGCGCCGGCCGGAAAAATGGATCGTGCTGCCGCCAGTGTCCACCCAGACCTGGTTCCAGTTGCCATTGACTGGATCATAGGTGTTGAAACTCTTGCCGGCGAAAGGGCTGGAGGCGCTGTTCCAGTTTTCAAACACCACGCAGCCGGCGAGGATCTTTTCGATATGATTGGTTCCCGCGGATTTTCCGTCGGGCAGGGTCACATCCCAGTCGCCGACCCAGAAATCGAATTCCCCATGGGCAGGGGTCGCGCAAGACGGTGGTGGCGGTTCGGCGGTGGGCGCGGCAACGGAGTGGAGCAGCAGCGACAGGAATGCCGCCGGCAATAGTGGAATGGCGCGAGTCACTTTGGTCATGGTTGCGGCCTTGGTGATGGTTCGAATGTGGAACTATGATGCCTGTATCCTGTGCCGGTTCCCAAATGTTCCCCGAGGTCCTTGCGATGAGGCGACCTGATCCCGCGTCGTATCGAGTGCCTGCCGCCACGTCGCTCCTGGTGGCGGCGCTCCTTGCCGGTTGCCTGCTGCAGTCTGACTCGCGCAGTGGCATCAAGCCGCCCGTGGCCGCGGTTCGTCCCCATGTCGTCGACATCCAGGGCAGAAAGCGCAACGACCCCTATTACTGGCTGCGGGACGACTCCCGCAAGAACCCGGACGTATTGGGATACCTGAACGCCGAGAATGCCTACCTGGATGCGGCGCTGGCCCACACCCGGCCGCTGCAGGCGCAATTGCTGGCGGAAATGTCCGCGCGCATTGATCCTGACGATGTGGGAGTTCCTTTCCGCGAAGGAAAGTACTGGTACCTGGAACGCTACCGTGCCGGCCAGGAGTATCCGGTCATCACGCAACGCCCGGGTGTTCCCCATGCCCCCGAAACGGTCATCCTCGATGCCAATGGGCGCGCCGGCGGGGGCGGGTTCTACACCATTGGCGCGTGGGCCGTCAGCCGCGACGGAAATTTCCTGGCCTTCACCGAGGATCGAACCGGGCGCGAGTTGCATGACCTGCATATTCGCGATTTGCGCAGTGGCGACATGCTCCTGGATACCATCCGCGGCATCGCGGCGGAAGTGGCATGGGCCAACGACAATCGCACCGTTTATTACCTGGGCCTCGATGAGGCGTTGCGCGCGTACCAGGTGCGCCGGCACGTGCTGGGCACATCCGTGGCCTCGGACGCGGTGGTGTACGAGGAAAAGGACATCACCTTCGCCATGTCACTGTATCGATCCCGGGATGGCAACTTCATTCTCGTCCCTCTGGTGTCGACGCTGTCCACGGAAACACGGCTTATCGATGCGAACACCGCGGCCGGCGAAAGCCATGCCTTCCTGCCACGTGAGCCCGACCACCAGTACCTCGTGGATCTGGACGGATCCGATGCCTACCTGCTCAGCGATCGCAACGCACCCAATTTTCGTCTCCTGCGTACCACGCTGGCGGATGCGGGCGATGTGACCCGTTGGCAGGTGGTTCTGCCCGAGCGCCCCGACGTGGCGCTGTTCGACATGCAGGTGTTCCGCGACTTTATCGCGGTGAACGAGGTGCACGCGGGCACGATGAAGTTGCGCATATTGAGTCGCGACGGGATGACGGACTTCTACGCGCCCGGTAGCGAGGCCGCTTATTCCGCCACCCTCGGCACGAACCCGGAGGTGGATACGGAAACCGTGCGTTACGAGTACACATCGCTGGCCACGCCGCGGGAAATACA
>CAYMXG010000447.1:0-2222 GCA_964394115.1 uncultured Enterobacteriaceae bacterium
CAGGTCGCTGATTTCAGTTGCGCTGATAGACATGTTGGTTCCTCGGTTACAGTCTTTTGAATGCTTAATCTGCCAATTGGTTGCCCAATACCCGCAGGCGGCCGCGTACCGACGCGTCGATAACGGAATCTCCGCTGCGGATGATGGCGCCGCCGATGAGCGACTTGTCCACCGCAGTCGACAACGTGACCTCGCGGCCAAGGCGCCGGGCCATCAGTTCACGGATACGGTTGCGCTGGACGTCATCCAGTTCGAACGCGGCAGTCACTTCCACGTTGGCGCGACCCTCAGCTTGCAGGCGCCGCCGCTCAAATTGAACCTGGATCTCGGGCACCACCTCCAGCCGGCCCGCGTTTACAAGCATCTGCACGAAGTTGCGTCCGGACGGCAGGAGCCTGTCCGCGCACAGTTCCATGATCAGGTCGGACAGTTGCCCGGTGCCAACCTTGGGATTGCGGGCCACGCGGCGCATGAGCGGATCGGAAGTAATCACGGCCAGCAGCGCCAGCAGTCCCGACCATTCCTTTGCCTTGTTCTCGCTGCGGGCCTGCTCAAATGCAGCCTTGGCGTAGGGTCGTGCGAGTGTCGCTCTTTCCGCCACCGATCAGTCCCTCACAATCCCGCGCTGATCTTGCCGAGCAGATCGTCATGGGCCTTGCGATCCACTTCCCGCATCAGTATCTGCTCGGCCCCGGCCAGCGCCAGTGCCGCCACCTGCTGCTTCAGTTGCTCGCGCGCCTGCTCCCGTTCGCGTGCGATCTCGTGTCGGGCCGCTTCAATTATGCGATTGCCCTCGACACGCGCTGTGCCCTTCGCATCTTCAACCATCTCGACGCCCTGCTTGTGCGCCTGGGCGACAATGACCGCTGCCTGCTGCTTGCCTTCGTTCGTCATTTCCTGGAGGCGCTGCTCGGCCTGGATCACTTTCTGCTGACCCTGATCAGCAGCCGCCAATCCGTCGGCAATACGCTGCGCCCGTTCCTGCATGGCCTTCATGATCGGAGGCCAGACAAACCTCATCGTGAACCAGACAAGAACGGCGAAGGTAATGGCTTGACCAAATAGTGTGGCGTTGATGTTCACGGTCAGACCCTCCCGGCAGGATGATTATCAGCCGCCAGCCAGCTTGCCAACCGCTGCGCCGAAGCCAAACGGATCCGCAAACAGGACGTACAGTCCCATGGCGGCGCTGATCATGGGCACCGCATCGACCAGACCGGCGACCAGGAAGAACCGGCCAATCAGCATGCCGGACAACTCCGGCTGCCGCGCGACTCCTTCCAGAAATTTTCCGCCAAGCAGACCGACGCCGATGGCAGCCCCAAGTGCTCCCAATCCAAGCATGAGCGCCACTGCAATCATGGCGAGCCCTTGAACGTTACCCAATACGGTGACCAGCTCCATAACTTTCTCCTTAGACGTTTATTGAGAATTACTTAGTTCCTAGTGACTCTCGTGTGCCATGCTGAGATACACGATGGTCAGCATCATGAAAATGTAGGCCTGCAGCGTGATGATCAGTATGTGAAAGATGGCCCAGGGGGCCCCAAGCGTCCACTGCACATAAAACGGCAACAGTGCAATGAGGATAAACACCATTTCCCCGGCATACATGTTGCCGAACAACCGCAGCGCCAGCGACAGGGGCTTGGCAATGTCCTCAATCACCCGGAACAGGAGGTTGACCGGCGCCAGCGCCATGCCGAACGGCGCCACCATGGCTTCATGGGCAAAGCCACCGGCGCCCTTGATCTTGAAGTTGTAATAGATCATCAGGCAGAACACGGACAATGACATGGCAAAAGTCAGATTCGGATCGGTGGTGGGCACGACCTTGAAATAAAAGTGATGCACGCCGAACAGGCCGAGCACCCAGGAAACGAGGTCAATGGGCAGCAAATCCATGGCATTCAGCGTGAACACCCAGACAAAGATGGTCATGGCAAGCGGGGCGATGAGGTCATTCTTTCCGTGAAATATGCTTTTCACCTGGCTGTCAACCATCTCAAACAGCATTTCGACGAAATTCTGCGCCGGCCCGGGAACGCCCGCAGTTACCTTGCGTGCGACGGAATACATCAGGCCGAAGACCACCGCACCGAGTACGGTCGAAACCAGAAGCGTATCAACGTGAAAGGACCAGAATCCCTCGCCGACAACATTGTTTGTCAGGTGATGGACAATATATTCGGTGCTTGTTGGCCCTGTTTCCGTTGCCATCG
>CAYMXG010000448.1:0-2220 GCA_964394115.1 uncultured Enterobacteriaceae bacterium
GGCATTGATCGCATTGGCGACGCCAATCAAATGGCCGTGGGCGTGACCAGCAGGATTGTTGACCGCGGTGATGGCAGGGAGCTTGGCTACGCGCGCATCGGGCAACAGTATTTTTTCAGTGACCAGGATGTCATTCGCCAGAGGCTCCGGCCCGATGGGACGTTGGTGGCTGATGGCAGAACGACTACGGACTTGTTGGGTCCAATCATGGGCGAAATTGCCCTGACAGTGATGGAACACTGGCAGCTCAAAGGGGAAATGCAATGGGAGCCCAATGAAAATACCACCGACAAGATGACCATGCGGGCCCTCTATCGTCAAAATGACGGCCGTATACTCAACCTGGCCTATCACGCCCGGCGGGCTGCGCCAGGCGTCCTGCGCCGCCGGAATGTCGATGTCGACCAGACCGATGTCTCCTTCCGCTGGCCGCTGCGGCCCGAGTTCTCCGTGGTCGGGCGCTGGAATTACGCCGTGCCCGAGTCCAAGACACTCGAATTGTTCGGCGGTATCGAATACGAAAGCTGTTGCTTCGGGATCCGCGTGGTGGGTCGCCGCTTCCTGAACAACATCGACGGTGATTATTCCAACGGCTTCTTCCTGCAAATTGAACTCAAGGGTTTGGGGGGCATCGGCAGAAACACCGTTGACTTCCTGAACCAGAGAATCCCCGGATATGAGACTGAATTTTAGGCTGATCCAGGCACGGTTCGTTGAACTGTTCCTGGCTGTGTTGTGCTGTTTCTGCCTGCCGGCGTTACCCGTGCGCGCGCAGGAACTGGACAAGATCGTGGCCATCGTGAACGACGATGTCATCCTGCACACCGAACTCGAGGATCGTGTGCGCACGGTCAAGAACCAGCTCAGCGAACAGGGTACGGAGATGCCACCCACTGCCGTGCTTGAGCGCCAGGTGCTGGATCGGTTGATCCTGACCAAACTGCAGACGCAAATGGCCGACGAGACCGGTATCAGGGTGGATGATGAATCCTTGAACCGCACCATCAGCAACATCGCGGCGGAGAACAAAGTCAACCTGGAACAGTTCCGCGTCATCCTCGAGGAGGACGGCTACAATTATGAAAAATTCCGCGAGGATATCCGCGGCGAAATCCTGATTTCGCGCCTGCGCCAGCGTCAGGTGGACAATCGGGTCACGGTCACGGATCGCGAGGTGGATAACTTCCTCTCCGGCCAGACGCAACAGGGCAATGCCAGCGTCGAATTTCACCTGCGCCATATCCTGCTTTCCCTGCCGGAGTCGCCATCCGCCCAGGAGATGGCGAACACCGAGAAGCAGGCCGCTGATATTCTCCAACAGCTGCGCGAAGGCGCTGATTTCGCCAAATTGGCCGCCGCTCATTCCGATGCACCGCAGGCCCTGGAGGGCGGCGACCTGGGCTGGCGCAAGCCGGACCAGGTCCCGTCATTGTTTGCGGATGTTGTCGCCGGCATGAAAAAGGGCGACGTCAGCGATTTGATTCGCAGTGCCGGCGGAATCCACATTCTGAAACTGGATGAGGTGCGTGACAGCGCCAAGCAAATCATCACACAGACCCACGCGCGCCATATCCTGATCCGCACCAACGAAGTCATCACCGATGCGGACGCACGGCAACGGCTGGATCAATTGCGCATCCGGCTCGAAGGCGGAGACGATTTTGGCGAGCTGGCCCGCTCCCATTCCGCCGATACAGTCAGTGCGTCAAACGGCGGCGACCTGGGTTGGTCCAATCCTGGCGACCTGGTGCCCGCCTTCGAGGAGGTCATGAATTCACTCGATCCCGGCGGACTGAGCCGCCCGTTTCAGACCGAATACGGCTGGCACCTGGTCCAGGTGATCGAAAGGCGCGAGCATGACAGCACCGAGGATCTGAAACGATCGCAGGCGCGGGAAACCATTCGCCGGCGCAAACTGGAAGAGGCCCGCGATGCCTGGTTGCGACAGCTGCGCGACGAGGCCTATGTGGAATACCGCCTCGACAGTTGAACATTTCTTGCAAAAGTCCATGCATGGACTTTTGCATTTCGCTGCGGCCAAAGCGCAGCTTCGGCCGCGCTCCGTTTTTCAAGCGCGGATGCGCATGAAAAACGATGTGCCCCGTCCCTGGGGCGCGGCAGACTGATGACAAAACAAGTTTTGCATCAGTCTGCCACACTCCCCCGCATCGGCATTAGCGCCGGTGAGCCGGCCGGGATCGGGCCCGACCTGCTGATTCA
>CAYMXG010000449.1:0-2219 GCA_964394115.1 uncultured Enterobacteriaceae bacterium
TGCGGCTCAACGTCATCCATGGCCATCAATTCCGAGTCCCCGGACTCCGCCGCCGAATCCGCGGGGATTTCACCTTCAGCCACGGTTTCCGCTGCCGCCTCCGGTTCTGCAACCGCTTCGGTCGTCTCCGGTGGTGTCGATTGCCGGGGTTTTGGTTTGAACAGGCGTTGGAAAAATCCGCCTACGCCACCCTTTCGGGACTCCTCTGCAACCGGGGCAGGAGGTTCCACCGGGGCTGCATCCGCAGCGGCCGCGGCGACGTCCGCCTCGGGCGTGGTCGTTTCTGTCTGGGCTACCGTTTCTCCCTCCGGTACCGCAGCGGGTGGGGCGGCCTCGGTGGTGGTTGCTGCGTCAGCCGATTCAGTTTTTCCTTCCTCCAGTTTCAGCAATTCGTCCCGTTCCACGCTGAACATTTCTTTTGCATCAGCTGCAGGCGGGGGCGTTGCCGGAGTTGTCTGAGCGGTTGCTGCGGGAGCCGGAGCTGGCGCAGGTATGGGGACCGGTGCAGGTGCCTGTGCGGTCGTGGCAGGCGCGGCCGGCGTGGGCCGCAATGCAGTACCGGCGCGGGCAGCGGCTGCGGTGGCCCGCTCCAGACTCGACAGTTCATTTTGTGCGGCGGCATAGCCCTGATCCGCGGCGAGGCGGAACCAGCGCCGGGCCTGGTTATAGTCCTGCGGGACGCCCTTGCCGGAACGGTAAAGCGAGCCGAGATTATATTGTGCGACCGCGTCTCCCTTGTCCGCGGCCAGCCGGTACCACTTCACCGCCTCGGTCAAATCCTGGGGTACGCCGTCACCGGTGTGAAACATGCTGCCAAGCTGGACCTGTGCGCGCGTATAACCCTGGTCAGAAGATTGCCGAAACCACTTTTGTGCCTCCTTGGAATCCTGGGCCACGCCTTCCCCATAGAGATTGGAAAGTCCCAGGCTGTATTGCGCGACCATGTGGCCCTGCTCAGCGGAGCGTCGATACCAGGTCACTGCTTCCTTCAGGTCCTGCTTGATGCCTTCACCGAAGGCGTACGCCACTGCGAGGTTATATTGGGCGTCGCGATCCCCTTGCACGGCGGCCTTGCGATTCCAGTTAACCGCCTCCGGATAACTTTGGTTTACCCCTTCACCGACGTAGTACATGTATGCCAGGTTGACCTGGGCGACTGGATCCCCCGCATCCGCCAGGCGGCGATATTCAGCGACGGCGGCCTGCAGATCCCCGCGGGCCTGGGCGTCCCGGGCACTTTGAATATCTGCAACGGCGAGGGGGGAGAGCAACAGGGCCAGCGTGAGGACAAGCAATCGAGACATGATGGGTTCAATCCCCTTTGGGAAGCACACTAAACACAAATTATGGACAAAAAACCCTCAGAAAACCACTAGATATGGTGGTTCAGGCATTCCGCACGAGCCGCTCCCGCGCCAGAAAGGCGACGTGGCGACGCAAAGCAGTATTTCCGTGCTCAGCCAACCCCGGTTCCGCGAATCGGAAACAGGCGGGATTCTTCGCCCATACTCATGCTTCAGACCCGGAAAAATTCCGGAAGTTTGCGCGGCCGGCAGAATTGGACGGCAGTGATTCCGCCGGCGTGACGTCCCCCGGTTATTGCAGCGCGGCGCCGGCACCGTGGCAACAATCTGCGACTTCATGCACAATCGCCGTTCATATCGTCTCAAGAAAAAGGATTCAACACTCATGCGTAATTTCATGGTTTCCTTATTGATAAGTTTCGGCGCACTGGCGAGCGTAAGTCCGGGAGCTCTGGCCCAGGATGGTGATGATCCGGGACCCGTGGTCATGGATACCGTCAACCAGGTGCTGACGGTTTTGCGTGATGCGAAGGCGCCAGAGGCCGACAAACGCGCCCGTGTCTATACCCTGGTGGAAGGGCGGATAGATTTCGAGGGCATGTCGCGCCGCATTTTGGCGGTGGACTGGAAGAGCCTCGACCAGGCACAACGAACCCGGTTCCAGGACCTGTTCAAGCAATTGCTGCTGGACAGTTATTGGGTGCAGATGCGCAAGTACAAGGATGAGCGGGCGGAATATGTGACCGCGATCCTGGAAGGAGACACCGACGCCACGGTGGATACCATCATTGTCTCCGGCACGCTTGAGATCCCGGTCACCTACCGCATGGAAAAGTTGAACGGGAAATGGATGGCTTACGACATCCTGGTGGAATCCCTGAGCCTGACCAGCAATTACCGCAATGAATACCGCAA
>CAYMXG010000450.1:0-2219 GCA_964394115.1 uncultured Enterobacteriaceae bacterium
GCGTGAACATGTTCTTGCACAGCTCGGCCTGTTTGCGGGCCAGGAAAGACGACTCGACCGCCGCCACGGTCAGCGCGGTAATGGGCAGTTCAAACACCCGGTACCCGGACAGGGCGTCGCCCTCGCGCGGATCATTGTTGTAGCCGGCCTTCTTCAACCCCTGCGCATCGAACGAATCGTGGTTGAGCAGCAACGTGCCGCCGGGTCGCAGATCAGGCAGGTGCGCCTTGAGGGCTGCGGGATTCAGCGCGACCAGCAGGTCCGGCCGATCCCCGGGCGTGTGCACGTCAAACGAGGAAAAATTGATCTGGAAACTGCTCACGCCTGCGGGCGTGCCGGTTGGCGCCCGGATCTCCGCCGGAAAATCAGCCAGCGTGCTGATGTCGTGGCCGGCGATGGCGGAATCGTGGCTGAAGATTGCACCGGTCACCTGGATGCCATCGCCGGAGTCACCGGCGAAACGAACGATGGCATTATCGATGTCGACATGCCCGGCCGGCCGCGATCGGCGCCGGTGCAGCGAAATGGGTTGATTCGAATCCTTGGATGACATCTTCGATTTTCGCTTTCCGGCCTGACCGGGTATGGAACCCTGCGGAAACCGGGCCTTCAGCCTCGGTTGGATCGCCTGTTCCTTTAGGTTAATAAAGTTTACATATAATCTATATATACGTCAAACATCCGGGTTGGAAGGCCGAAATCCTCGGGTCCGGCAGGGGGCAAACCCCGCCCGGGAGCGGCGTTGCGGGGGATTCGAATCTGGGGTCAGGTCTTGCAATCATGCACCGTGTTTCTGGTGCATGATTGCAAGACCTGACCCCAGATTAAGTTTTGAGTCAGTGGAACACGGATTGAAACACGCGGCGCAACACCGGAATCTGCCAGCGTATGGCCGGTCGGTCCAGCGCGTCCGCGCTAATGGTGGGTTCATCGTCAGTGACCTGCCTGGCCGCAACCGTTTCCTGCACCGGTTCCGGCGCGGCAAACTCACGCCGCCAGGCGTTCACATTCTGCGGCCGATGTTCGGCGCGGAACGCCAGCGCGTGATCAATGGCATCCAGGAATTGCCGCGAATAATGTCCCGCCCCGATCTCCGCGATGGGCACGTAAATGTCCGGCACCGATTGCAGGATGCATTCACTGCGATCGACGGCGTTTAACGGCGAACGCCCGGCAATGGCCTTGTACAACGTCGCCGCCAGGGAGTAGATGTCCGTCCACGGGCCCTGGGCGCGGCCCTTGGTGAAATACTGCTCGAACGGCGCGTACCCGGGGGAGACCAGCGTCGTCAGCGTGCGTGTCTGCATGCCCACCGCCTGACGCGCAGAACCGAAATCCAGAAGAATCGGGCTGCCGTCACGGCGCATGTAGATATTGGCGGGCTTGATGTCACGGTGGATATAGCCGGCCTGGTGCATGTGCTCCAGCCCCGACAGGATGGGCAGCACGATGTTGCGCAGCCGGGACTCCGCCATGGGCGCATCGCGCGCAATGACCTGTTGCAGGGATTCGCCGTCCTCATAATCCATGACCATGTAGGCGGTGTTGTTCGCCTCGAACACGCTGCGCACGCGCACGATATTCGGGTGACGAAAGCGGCTCAGGGTCCGCGCCTCGCCGATGAAGCGCTGCATGCCATCACGAAACTTCTCACCGTGGGATTCGGACAGCGGATTCACCGAGCAGTCGCCTTCGCGCACGGCCAGGTCCGCCGGCAGGTATTCCTTGATGGCGACGTCTTCATCCAGGTTGGTATCCCGCGCCAGGTAGGTGATGCCGAAGCCGCCCTGCCCCAGGATCGACTTGATGCAATACCAGTGCAGGTGATGGCCGGGCGGGATGGCGTTCTTGTGGGTTTCGTTGCGCATGACTCTCACCCCTTTCGAATCGAATCGCCGAAGTCGATGGCGATGGCTGTGCCCTTCCCGGGCGTGGAATCCATGGACAGGTTCCAGCGGAAATGCGCGCAGATGCGCTTGACCAGGGCGAGGCCGATACCCAGGTCACGGCCCGGATCGCCGCCGTTGGAAACATGCCGGTCAAACATGCGGTCCTGCATCTCCGCGGGGATCCCGCGCCCGAAATCGCGCACCGTCAGGCTGCGCTCACCCAGCTCCACTTCCACGTCGGCGGACTCGGAGTGAAAGATGGCATTGCGCAGCAGGTTGCCGACGACCACGTCCAGGATCGCCGCCGACGTGAATACCTTCGGCTGCGCC
>CAYMXG010000451.1:0-2215 GCA_964394115.1 uncultured Enterobacteriaceae bacterium
CGTGGCACTGGGCATCCTGAGTTTCGGAATCCTGCTGACCCCGGCAATCATAGTTGTCGCAGCACGATTCAATCTTCGCAACACGACCTATCGAAACGTACGTTTCGATCTCCGCGCCAGGATCATGGATGCGTACCGGATGTTCATAATCCCGCTTTTCGTCCTGGTGGCGGGGGCCTGGAGCCTTTACTTCCTCACCGAGAATTCCCACTTCGTGGAGCAAATCCAGGCTGCCGGTGGCGATGAATTTCATCGCGAGGAACTATTTACAACCTACCTGTTCGTACTGTTGGGCCCCTTGCTGCCGTACCTCGACTATCTGCGTGTCCGCTTCCTCGCGAATCACATTTTCTGGGGCAACCTGCCGTTTCGATTCGAAGGCGGGGCATCGCGCTTCTACGAGATCTACATCGTTGCCGGGGTCATCGCGTTCGCGCTTTTATTGGTGACAGTATTCGGCGGCGGCGCTCTGTTTGTGCTGCTATCCGGCGTTATGCGGGCAGTTAACGCTGCGGAGCCGCCGGCAACCGGGCCAGACCCCCAGGATATGCTGCTGCTGGCACTGATGGGCGGCATGGTGGGCTACGGCTGCCTGATCTTTTCCGCGGGGTACCTGCGGGCCCGCCGCAGCAACCTGATCCTGTCCGCAACACACATTGAAGGGAGATTGCTGCGAAGCGACTTGGGCGCATGGAAGATGGGATGGCTGTATGCCGGCAATACGATTGCCATCCTGTTCAGCGCCGGGCTCTTGATCCCCTGGGCCATGATACGCACGGCGCGCTATGTCGCGGCCCGGACCGGCGCGGATGTGGACTCGAGTCTCCTTACCCTGAACACCGGCGACGGACCAACCACAGCAATGGGTGAGGAAATGGTGGATGCGTTTGACATGGATATCGGTCTGTGAAAGCTATCTCGGGCATTTTCTACAATGGAATTTCCGCCAAGGCCACGCCGGCGACCCTGCGACTTGGCGCCAACGGAATCGTCGAGTCGGATCCCGAATTAATCCCGCCGCTGACGTTGGCGCAGTTGCGTATCGAATCACGCGTGGGGAGCATTGCAAGGCAGGTGTACTTTCCAAACGGCGCTGCGCTGGTGAGTACCGACCACGATGCGCTCGACGAATGGTCGGCCGCCCTCCATCCACGCGCCAACCTGGCGCACCGGTTGGAATCGCGCCTGGCACCGGCGCTGACGTCCCTGGTCATCGTACTGGTGATCATGCTTGGCGGTGCATTCTGGGCCGTACCCCATTTTGCCGGATATATTTCCGGGGTATTCCCGCATTCCTGGGCCGTAAAACTCGGCGCGGGCACACTGCAGGCCATGGACAACTTCATACTCGAGCCATCGGATCTACCCGCGTCCGAACAGGAGCGCCTGACGGCCATGTTCGAAACTCTTCTGCCCGAGTCCGTTCCTGAGCCGGCTATCACGCTGCGTTTCCGCAGGGCCGGGATCGCCAACGCATTCGCGCTGCCGGACGATTCCGTCGTTGTCACCGACGAACTTGTCTCGCTGTTGCATGACGACGTGGAACTCTCCGGCGTCTTGCTGCATGAAATCGGGCACGTGGTTCACCGTCACAACTTGAGGATGTTCATCAGCCACATGGGGCTGGCCGGTCTCACGCTGACCATATTCGGCGATATCAGTTCAGCCGGAAGTCTGGCACTTGGACTGCCCAATGTGCTGCTGAATAATTCCTACTCGCGGGAACTTGAATGGGAAGCGGATTCCTACGCTCTGGAACTATTGCAGCATCTCGGCCTGCCGCCCGCCAGTTTTGCCGACGCGCTCGACCACCTCGAGAACCCACCCATGCTGCGCGCGGACGCAGCAGGGACTCCCGCCGGAGAATGCCCGGTAAATGCCGACGTACGGCCGGAAGACGTCGCAGTATCAGAATCCCCTCAGGCTGAAGCACCAGGCTCATCCGCACAAGGTGATGCGGAGGAATCACTCTTGCAGGTGGCGACCGAAGTGCCGGAGCAGACAAGTGATGCATTGGAGCGGCGACCGCAGAACGAAGGAGAACCGGCGCAAGAACGAGAGGCATTGACCGGGCTCAAAACCGCACTGGGGCAACGCTGGATGGATTACCTCTCCACTCATCCCCCCAGCGAAGAGCGCAAGGCGCGCTTCCGCGCCGCCGGGGCGAGTCCGTGACGCCAAATCACTCCGGCCGCTGCCGGTAATACAGCGCCAA
>CAYMXG010000452.1:0-2204 GCA_964394115.1 uncultured Enterobacteriaceae bacterium
GGGTCACGATGGCATCGCGCAAAGGCCCGCGCAGGCCCTTGCCGAACCAGGACACAAATCGGCCCAGCAGGATCAGCGGCCACCCGGTGGCCACCGCAATGAATACCTGTCCGACCGGTGTCAATGCGTAGCCCACGAGCACCAGCGGTTTGCGGTGGCCGAGGCGATCGGCGATGTAACCGGACACGAGCTTCATGAAACTCGCCGTGGCGTCCGCGACACCCTCGATGATGCCTAAAGCGGCGGCTGGAATGCCCAGCACCGCCAGGAAGCCGGGCAGGATTACCGTCGCAGTTTCGTAGCAAAGGTCACCCAGGCCGCTGGTGAACCCGGCCCCGATGACGGTGCGGTTCATCCACCGGGAGGGCGGTATCAAAAGATTTGCGCCGCGGTCAGGCGCGCCGGATTTGCCGGCGCAAGAGAGTCGTCGTCAATGGGAACCTTCGCACAACGGCGCCAGGTCCCAGACCGCCGCGTTGACGACGCCGATGTGATCGTAGCGTTCCTTGTGCTCAGTGAATGAGATTTGATGCGAACTTAGCTTCCGGGCGAGGGCATCGGTGAACAGCGCGTATTCCCGCAAGGCAACGGTATTCTTGAGCAGCCGATGCAAAAGGACGACTTCCGGCCCGATGACCTCGCGCAAACCGCGGATCTCGTGTTCACCGAATGTCCCGTGGTGCGCGACGAACTTGAGCACCAGCCGGCAGGCGCAGGTACATCCGGCACAATTGCAGGACGTCATGCCTGTGGCTTCGCGCTGTCTCCTGTGGAATGCCGCAAACATCGCGCGCACCGTATCAATGACTGTCGCGCCGATGTCCGGTTCGTCTTCCGCGACGAAGAACGTCGCGTCACCCTCGAATTTGATGAACTCCAGCGGCCCTGGCGCCGCGTCGACGATGGCTTCGAGCAACCGGCTGAGGATTGCCTGGGCGTGCTGAAGCTCCTCATGCTGCAGGAATTCGGTGTAACCGCCGATGTCGGCGATAAAGAGAATTCCATTGCGCTCGCGGTAACTCATGGGATGGACCGGGATAATGTCCGGTTCCGACCCATGTTCAACCCTGGGGTAAGACTTTTCAACGCCTTAGAGCGCATTTTAAAAGCCCGTTCTGATCGCCGAGTCGGGGGGAGAAGGCCGGATTCGCACCTTTTCGGCCCTGCGCCACATACTCATATGCGCATAATGTATATTATGTTAAATAATGTACAGACATGCCTCCAAACTGATTTGCTTGTGGTATCAAGCCCTTGGCGACCCTTCCGCAGACCCCTCTTTTAGTCAGGTGTCGCATGCGCTCATAGCCCTTATTCATCAGATAGATATCGGCTAGACTTGCAGCACTTTATGTTTGCCGTGCCAACTGAATTTTTCCTCCCCGCTAAGTAGGTAATCCCCAGTCGGCACGGACCGCCGGCTGGGGACATTGCTGGTGCGTGATACATTGCCGCGCCATGCGGATGCCAGTCCCTGATCCCGATGCACTCGCCCGCCGCGACGCACTGGCCCGCGAATTCCGTTCACTGTTGCAACCCGACCAGGTCATCGACGATCCCGCCTCGCTGCGTGCCTATGAAAGCGACGGCCTGACTGCCTACCGGCAACCGCCGCTGCTCACCGTGCTGCCGGATTCCACCGCCCAGGTCAGCCAGGTTCTGCAGGTGTGTTCCCGACTGGGGATCAAAGTGGTGCCCCGGGGTGCCGGCACGTCCCTGTCTGGCGGTGCGCTGCCCCTGGCCGACGGCGTGCTCCTGGGTCTGGGCAAATTCAACCGTATCCTGGATGTAGATCTGCCCAACCGTTGTGTGGTGGCCCAGTCCGGCGTGACCAACCAGGCCATCACCGACGCCGTGCGCGGCCAGGGGTTCTATTACGCGCCGGACCCCTCCAGCCAGATTGCCTGCACCATCGGGGGAAATGTCAGCGAGAATTCCGGTGGCGTGCACTGCCTCAAGTACGGTCTCACTACTAATAATGTGTTGGGTGTGGAACTGGTGCTCATGGACGGCCAGGTTCTGCGCCTGGGGGGAAAGTCCCCGGATCCCGAGGGCTATGACCTGCTGGGACTGATCAACGGCTCCGAGGGATTGCTCGGCGTGATCACCGAGGTCACGGTGCGGATCCTGCCGGCGCCGGCCGAGGTGCGGGCGCTGCTGCTGGGCTTTCCGGCCAATGAGCCGGCCGGCGAATGCGTGGGCCG
>CAYMXG010000453.1:0-2202 GCA_964394115.1 uncultured Enterobacteriaceae bacterium
TACAACTACTATCGCGATTATGACCCGGCGACAGGGATGAAAAAGGGCGTCATGTTTATTTTCTTGCCAAGCAAGAAGGTGTGTGGAAGGCAATCATTGCTAAGGCAAATATGGCCGGCACCGTGCAGGGCTCATCCTCAAACTGGAATGTCATTCATTACCGTGGTAATGTAACGCCATGTCACTCGCACAATCAAAGCTCACGGCCCAGGGACAGATTTCCGTGCCGGCCAAGGTACGCAGGAAACTCGGGCTTGGTCCGGGTTCTATACTGGAGTGGGAGGAGAAAGGTGAGGAGATCGTCGTACGTCGCGCCGGAATCTACAAGTCGGAGGACGTCCACCGGGCGATATTTTCGTCACTACCCAGGACAAGGACGCTCAAGCAACTAAAAGAGGGTATTCGAGCGTCCGTAAAAGTGCGCCGTGCGATCAGTTGACACGAATATCCTGGTTCGGCTGGTGGCCAGGGACCACCCTGAACAAGTTGCCGCGGCGGAAGCATTCATCGCTCCGGGTGGATGGATTTCCCACCTGGTGCTGCTGGAATTCACCTGGGTGCTGTCTGCCGTGTACCAACGGTCCCCGATCGAAATAGCCCGCGCCGTGGAAATGTTGCTCGGTCATCAGCAGTTGGTCGTGCACGAACCGGAAGTTGTACTTGCAGCGCTGCATCATTTCCGCAAACGCCGGGCGCCGGGCTTCTCCGACTGTCTCATGTTGGAGGTGGCGCGCAAGGCAGGGCATGTTCCCCTGGGCACCTTTGATCGCAATCTTGCGAAACTCCCCGGTACGCAGCGTTTGTAAAGCAATCCCGGTGCTGGCGAACGCCGGCACGGTTCAGGATCTGACTACTCGCCCCTGCCGCAGTACATAGATCCCGCTGGCCACGATGAGCGCGATGCCGCAGACAGTGATGCGGTCGGGCAGTTCATCGAAGAAAAAGTGTCCCAACAGTATGATCCACACCAGACGCACGTAATCCATGGGCGCCACCAGCGCCGGGGGTGCGTAACGCATGGCCTGGATGAGCGCCCACAATCCCGCGGTCGCGGTCACGCCCAGCAGCACAATCAGCAGCCAGGCCTTCGCATCCGGTGTGACCCACTGGTGGGTGGCGGGCCACGTGAACGCCACGCACGTCAGCGGGTAGATGTGAAAGTTCAGTGCCAGCGGGGATTCGGTGGTGGAGAGGATGCGCGCGGACAGGTTCATGATGGACATCATTACCGCCACACCCAGCGCCGCCAGGTGCGCCGGATGGAAATGCCCGGGTACGGGCCGCGCCACCAGCAGGATGCCGATGAAGCCCACGACAATGGCGAACCAGGTCCGCGCCGGCACCGGTTCGCGCAATATCCACGGTGACAGCAGTGCCACGAAAAATGGCACGGCGAAGATGATGGCGACGAACTCGGCCAGCGCGATGTGCTTGATGCCGTAAAACATCGAGATGGAAATGCCCACGCTCAGGATGCCGCGAAACACATGCCAGCCCGGCCGGTCGGTGCGCAATAGTCTGCCCCTGGCACTGGCCAGCGCGACGCCGCCGACCAAAAGCAGCCCCAGGAGACTGCGCAGCCACGCCACCTGGATGACGGGATAGTCGGCCACCAGCCACTTGGCGAGTGCATCGGCCAGGGCAAAGAACACCGTGGCCGCGAGCATGAAACCGATGCCGATCAGGGGGGAATTACGCCGCACCGGCATGCTAGTGCTCCACCTGCTGCACGATGCTCGCATCCAGCCTGCGCGTACTGTGGCGCACGATATAAATGCCGCCGCAGACGATGAGCACGATCCCGACAAACGTGATTGGATCGGGCTTCTCGCCCCAGAAGGCGTAACCAATCAGGGCCACCCAGATCAGCGTGAAGTAATCCAGCGTCGCAGTCAGCGTCGCATCCACGCGCCGCACGCCGGCGATGAACAGCAGCGTTGCCACGGTCGCGAAGAGACTCTGCAACCCGAACAGCCCCCAATGCGCCATGGTCGGCGGCAGCCACGCCCGTCCCCAGAGGAACAGCGCCGTGATCAGCACCGACGGCGGATAGATATAGAACGTCAACGCCAGCGTTGTCTCCGTGCGTGACAGTCCGCGCGCCAACAGGATCAGCAGCGAGTAACCCACGGCGCAGGCGAACATGACGATGTGGGCGACGTGGAAGTGATCCGGATCCGGCCGCAGGATGATGAGCACGCC
>CAYMXG010000454.1:0-2202 GCA_964394115.1 uncultured Enterobacteriaceae bacterium
CCGGGTTCCCGTTCCGCAATCCCGCCTGGTACGTGAACCAGCTGGATCCGGAGGTCTACCTGTCGCGCGAATACGCGCCGCTGGAGACACGGCTTGCCGGTTATATCGGGTACGCGAAAGCGATTCCAAAGATTGCTGAAAGCATTCGCGCCAATCTGCGCACGCCACTGCCGAAAAGTTACGTGGAGTACGGCATCTCCGGCTTCGGCGGGTTCGCGGAGTTCTACCGCAATGACGTGCCCAAGGTTTTCGCCGCCATCAAGGACGCGGCACTGCAGCAGGAACTGGCCGCTGCGAACACTGCGGCAGCCGATGCCATGCTGGCACTCAAGGACTGGCTCGTCACCCAGCGCGACAGCGCCAATGACAGTTTCGCGCTCGGCACGGACCTTTATGCCGCCATGGTCAGGGATACGGAAGGCCTCGACCTGCCCGTCGCCGCCATCGAGGCGGCGGGACGCGCCGATCTCGAGCGCAACAGCGCCGCGCTGAAGCAGGCCTGCGCGCAGTTTGCGCCAGGCCACTCCGTGCGCGACTGCGTAGGCAAGGTCCAGGCGCGCAAACCCGGCGCCGGCCCCGTGGCCGGTGCGCGCGCGCAACTGGCTGCGCTGCGCAAATTCGTGGAAGACAAGGGCATTGTGTCGATCCCGGGCACCGAGGCGGCGCTGGTGGCGGAATCGCCGCCCTACAACCGGCAGAACTCCGCCTACATTACGACGCCCGGGCCGTATGAAAAGAACATCCCGTTCGTCTATAACATCTCACCACCCGACCCGGCATGGACTCCCGAAGAGCAGGCCGCGTACATCGACGGCGAGGCCGAACTGCTGAATACTTCCGTGCACGAGGTGTGGCCAGGACACTTCCTGCAATTCCTGCACTCAAATCGCGCCCAGTCGAGGATCGGCCAATTGTGGGTTGGCTACGCGTATGCTGAAGGCTGGGCCCACTACACCGAGGAATTGATGTGGGACATGGGTCTCGGCAACGGCAACCAGGAGAACCACATCGCGCAGTTGCTGGATGCCTTGTGGCGCAATGTGCGCCTGGTGTCATCCATCGGTCTGCACACCCAGGGCATGACCACGGATGCGTCGGAGAAAATGTTCCAGGAATACGCGTACACCGATCCGGGCAATGCGCGCCAGCAGGCCCGCCGCGGCACTTACGATCCTGCGTACCTCAATTACACGCTGGGCAAACTGATGATCCGGAAGTTGCGCGATGACTGGGTGGCGAAACAGATGGCAGGCAAGTCCGGCACCGATCCAAAGGCCTGGTGGCGCGCCTTCCACGACGAGTTCCTGTCCCACGGCGGCCCGCCGATCCCGATGCTGCGGAAGGTGATGCTGGGCGTGGACGACAAGGGACTGTTGCTCTAGGTGGGGCCGGCTTTAGCCGGCCAATGTCAACATCCCGGCGGGCTGAAGCCCGCCCTACATCGACACGCGAACGCCGACAAACCCCGCCCTCGGTGCGCCCGGCCCGAAGAAACGTGGATCGGAGAAATCCTGGAACTCGGGCAGCTTAACGCCGCTGGGTTCCTCCCCCAGCAGTCCAAACGTCTCGTAGTCGGCATCGAACAGGTTGCTGACGCGGAACATCAGATCAACATGTTCAGTGACGGTCCATGAGCCGCGCACATTGACCAGCGCGTACCCGTCCACGGTGCCCAACTGGTTAGACTCGTCGCCGCGCATGTACTGCGACGAGTTGTAGACCAAGTCGAAGCCCAGGCTGCCGCGGTCGTTGAAGTAATAATCCCCGCCCAGTTTCAATTGATGTTCCGGGATCCCGGGGATGCGATCCCCCGATTGCACGTGGATGGTGCCATCTTCCTCATCGGCGAAATCGTGGTTGGGACTCAGTATCGCCAGGTCGTCCTGGAACGTCGCTTCTATATGACTGTAATTGGCGAACCATTCCAGGTTCCCGAACGCGCCGGACAAAGACCCCTCTAAGCCCATGCGGCGTGTCTCGTCCACATTGGCGAACAACCCCGTGGACCGGCCGGTGGACTGGAAGATGATGTCGTCGCTGTTCACGGTGCGGAAGAGACCGGCGCGATACCGGACTGATTTGCCCAGGTCCCCGCGCACTCCGGCCTCCCAGCTTCGCGCTACGACCTGATCGAGGGGCGGATCCGCCAGGAAGGCATTGGGCAGGCGGCACTCAAACTCCACGTCACCCGGGTCCTCCCCT
>CAYMXG010000455.1:0-2193 GCA_964394115.1 uncultured Enterobacteriaceae bacterium
GCCAGCGTATTTTGCGCGCCCTGCAACACCATGCCGAGGGAATCGCCGACCAGGATGATTTCCACCCCCTGTTCCGACATCAGGCGCGCGAAGGTGGCGTCGTATGCTGTCAGCGCAGCGATCTTTTCGCCGGCGAGCTTGAGCGCGCGGAGCCGTTGCAGTGTGACGGGAAGTCTCATTAGTGCCGCCATTCTTCATCATTCACTGACATAGCGCCAACCCCTCGGAACCCACGCTTTGCAGCGCCTGCCGGGCCGGGCCGTGGCCCGGGATCAGGAGTTCCGGGTCAATCTCCAACAACGGCACCAGCACGAAGTTCCGGTGCGTCATCTCCGGGTGCGGCAGGGTCAGCCTCGGATCGCTGATCTGGAGGTCGGCATATATAAGGAGATCGAGATCCAGCGTGCGCGGTCCCCAGCGCTGCCCGTCACGCACACGCCCATGCAACGCCTCGATGCCGAGCAACGCATCGAGCAATGCATGGGGAGGCAATGAGGTTTCCACCTGCGCCACCGCATTTACATAATCAGGCTGGTTGCCGGGACCCACGGCCCGGCTCCGATAGAGGCGCGAGTGCTGCAACACCCGGGTGTCTGGTATTCGGTCGAGTTCCCGCAGGGCGTTCTGCAGTGTCGTGGCGGGTTCGCCCAGGTTGGCGCCCAACGCGATGAAGGCGATGCTCACTTTGCCTTGCCGCCGCGGCGGCCGGACCGTCGGCGACGGCGTCTGCGGGGCCGGGCCGGGGTTTCCCCGCTATCGGCATCAGCCCCGGGTGGTTCTCCACCGTCATCCTCTGCGCCGGCATCGACCACGTTCGTTGGCATGTCTTTCTGCGCCGCGGTCCACCATTCGCATAATTCCTGCAAGGGTTCCCCGGCACGGTTGCGCAATAACAGAAAATCATAGGCAGCGCGAAAGCGTGGATGCGCCAGCAGGCGCTGCGGGCGTTTACCCATGTACCGCAGCAGGCGCGGCTGAAACTCCCAAATCTCGCGCGCCATCTGGGTGAAGCGGCGCGGAATGGCGGTGCGCGCAATCTGGCGCGAAATCACCGCATCCGCAGCCAGCTCCAGCGCCTCTGGCTCAGCCAATCCCCTGGCGACCTGGTCCGCCGCCTGCGCGCGCATGGGCGACCAGAGCAGCGCCGCGAGCAGGAACCCCGGCGTCACCGGGCGCGATTCCGCCAGGCGCTGGTCCGTGTCACGCAATGCGTGAATCACCAGGGTCTGGGGGAAACCACTTTCCTCGCGTCCGAGCACAATTTCCGTTTCCGGGAACAGCGCGCCAAACAGCCCATGATGCCGCAGCGCTTCGAAGGTCTGTTCGGCACAGCCGCCGAGAAACAGCTTCAACACCTCCTCGAACAGGCGCGCCGATGGAATTTCCTCCAGCAATTGCGCCAGTTTTGCGATGGGACGTTCGCTGTCCGCGTGAATCCTGAAACCCAGTTTGACCGCGAACCGGACCGCGCGCAGCAACCGCACCGCATCCTCGCGGTAACGCAGTTCCGGATCGCCGATGAGCCGGATCACCCCGGCGCGAATGTCGGCCATGCCGCCGACATAATCCACCACGGAAAAGTCATCGATGTTGTAGTACAGGGCATTGGCGGTGAAATCACGCCGCCAGACGTCATCGTCAATGGAGCCGTAGACGTTGTCGCGCACGATGCGACCCTCGACGTCGCTGACATGATGCGCGGTACGGAAAGTGGAAACCTCGATGATGTCGTTGCCGAAACGGACGTGTGCGAGTCGGAAGCGCCGGCCGATAAGATGGCAATTGCGGAACAGCTCCCGGATCTGTTCCGGATGCGCGTTGGTGGCAACGTCGAAATCCTTGGGCTCGCGCCCGAGCAACAGGTCGCGCACGCTGCCGCCCACCAGGAAGGATTGATAGCCGGAGTTCTTCAGGCGATAGAGCACCTTGAGCGCGTTCTCGCTGATGGCCTCGCGCGAAATAATATGCTCGCTGCGCGGGATGATCTGGGGCCGGGGTTTCAGGTGGCTGATTTTGTCGGTTGGGTCGGGAAACATGGGCGTCCGGGAATGGGGAACGAGGGGCACTGCCGCGGTCTTGGCCTATGGTATCATCGCGGCCCGCCTTTCGGCGCTTCGCTCCCTTCGTCTAGTGGCCCAGGACGTTGCCCTCTCACGGCGAAAACAGGGGTTCGAGTCCCCTAGGGAGCGCCAT
>CAYMXG010000456.1:0-2186 GCA_964394115.1 uncultured Enterobacteriaceae bacterium
CGGTGGCGGCGTTGTTCCTCTACAGCCTGCTGCCGATTGTGCGCAACACCTATTCAGGCCTGCATGACATTAGCGCGCCGATCCGTGAGTCCGCAGTGGTGCTGGGCCTGCCGTCCATGGCGCGATTGCGGCGCATTGAACTGCCGCTGGCCTTGCGCACCATCCTCGCGGGCATCAAGACCGCGGCGGTGATTAATGTGGGTACGGCGACATTGGGCGCGCTCATCGGCGCCGGCGGATACGGTCAGCCGATTCTCAGCGGCATCCGCCGCGATGATTTTGGTCTGATCCTGGAGGGTGCCGTGCCCGCCGCGCTGCTGGCGCTGGCGGTGCAGGGACTGTTTGACCTGTTGGAAAGGCGGGCGATTCCGCGCGGGTTGCGATTCCGCCCATTGTCCTGAGGCGCGTTCGGCGCCACGTACCGCGGTTCGCAGGCGGGATTGATTACGCGGATGGTTGCGCCAGCACCTGTTCCGTGGCCCGCCGGCGCCGGTCCACTATGCGCATGAATTCATGGGCGACGCGCGGAACGTGCTCGAAATAGTGCGATAAGGCATTGTAATCAGCGCGCAGCAATTCCGTGGCATCAACGGCGCGCACCGAGGCCGTGCGGATGCCGCCCTGGAAATAGCCCATCTCACCGATGGGTTCCGGCGGTCCGACATCAGCGATGTGAATATGCCTGCCATCCAGCGCGGTCCGATAGACCTCTACCTTGCCGGCGGCAAGCACGTAAAGCGTGGGGTCCGGTTCGTCCTGGATGATGAATTGTTGCCCCGGCGGCACGGAGACCTCGGTGAATCGTGCGCTGATGGCCGACAATTCCATGTCCGACAGGGTGGAAAATACCGGGCAGCGGCGCAGGCGATCCATGCGCTGACGCCGGATTGCGGCCTCCAGTTCATCCGGGGAGATGTCCCCGTCCTGGAGCAGGATTTCTCCAAGCGGGCGCGTTTTGCTGGCGCGCTTCAATTCCTGGCCCTGTTTTTTCACGGCATTCTGCAACAGCGGCCGTGAGCAGGCGAGGTAGTCGCCAATACGCTTTGTGTCTTTATCAGTGGGTTCAGCCATAACCATTACTCCTTCCACCGGCGGCATGCCTGCAACTATGCCAGAAATCCGCCATTTGTTTAGACAATTTCCAGGGATTCGACACTGCCGGTATCTTCCAGTTGCTGGATTGGTTCGCCCACAAAATGCCCCATTGCCAGATCCGCACCCAGGGCAATGGCATCCGTGAGCGCAGTGGCGTCCTGGATGTCATCGACGACAATACGCTGCCCTTGTGCCCGCAACGTGTCCAGCAACGCCACTTGCGCCGCCTGTTGTGCGCCACTCTTCAGTTCTTTCAGCAAATTACCGTGCATTAACACCATGTCGAACTGCGAACCCTGCTGACCGGCCGCCGCCTGCACATCGCCGGTGCTGCTGACCTGTCCCAGCACAAATCTGAATCCGTGCGATTTGTGCAGATAGGTCATCAATGCAGTGGCGGGTTTTTCCAATTCCACGAAGTCCGCCGCGGCCAGTTCCAGCGCAATGGATTTCCCCGGCTGGCGCTTGTCCAGGCCGGCCAGCAGCTTGCGCAGCCAGTTGAACAGCCCGGGGTCCGCCAGCGAGGCCTCGCTGAGGCGCAGCAGGAAGAGGTATTTATCCGGTTTGTGATTTACGACCCGGCCGATGGTCTCGCGCAGCAGCCAACGGTCGATGAATTTGCGAAACGCCGGGTCCGCCGCGGCCTGGTATATGTCCGCTTCATCCACCAGGGTTCCGTCCTTGTCCACCAGTTGCAGGGTGATGCGGAATATCTCGCGTTCGCTGACCTGCCCTTCATTGGTCAGTGATATGAGTGGCCGAAAAAGTTGTGTGACGCGATCATCGTTAAAGGCGATCTTTATGCGCAGCGCCTCCGGAGCCAGTTGGCCTTCATCGAGCTCCAGTTCATCGCGAGCCGCCGGCTTCGCTGCCGGGGCTGCCGTTGCCTGCGGGGCAGCGGCGATCCTGGCAGCGGGCGCGGCGGCCGTTTCGGCCCGCGTCGCCTGTGCGGCTGCCGGTTTCATCACCCGTGCCGGCGCTGATGCCGGCCGTGCTGGCGGCGCTGGTGGTGCGGGCCTGGCGGCCGGTCGCGATGCTGGTACAGGCGCTGATGCAGGTTTGGCTGTTGGCGGTGCCGTTGGCGCAGGGGC
>CAYMXG010000457.1:0-2178 GCA_964394115.1 uncultured Enterobacteriaceae bacterium
GCCAATGCCGACGACCAGGCCGAGTTCGGACCGAAGATGCCGCCCTCACCCTTCCACCACATCGCCCTAAAGGTGGATCGCCCGACCCAGGACGCCATCTCGGCGCGCATCGCCAAGGCCGGCATTCGCGAACCACGGACGTACGTACTCGAGCATGGCTATTGCCGTTCGTTGTACGTGGAAGATCCCAATGGCATGATCGTGGAGTTCGTCGTGGATCACCCGGACGCGGAGAAGATCAATGCCGACCGCCTTGCCGACGCGCATCAGACGCTGAAGCGCTGGCTGGCGGGCGATCATACGTCGAACAACACCTACCGGTAGACCGACCAGGCCCCGGGCCAGGCACGCCCTGCGCGCTGCCCTGATCCGGAGCGGACACTTCATGTACGACAGGGAAACAGAAACCAGGCCCTTGGCAGAGCAGCACCGCATCGACGACGGGCTGTACGCGCGCCAGATGGCCTACGTGTTCGCCAACTCCGAGTTCTACCGCCACAAGTTCGGCGCAGCGGGCATGAAGCGCGTGGAGGACCTGGGCGGGTTGGAGCAGATCGCGAACCTGCCGTTCACGGAGAAGGACGAGTTGCGCCGCACCCAGGCCGAGAGCCCGCCGTTCGGGGCACACCTGGCCTGCGACCCGGCGCAATTGTTGCGCGTATATTCCACCAGCGGCACCACCGGCGTACCGTGCTATATCGGTCTCACCCTGAACGACCTCGACATGTATGCCACCAACGTGGCGCGAGGTTACACGGCGGCGGGCTTTTCCCGCGGCCAGCGCGTGGTGGTCGGGTTCAACGCCGGGCCATTCGTGGCCGGCGCGGTTTATTACGGTTTCGACAAGATTGGCTGCGCGGTTATTCCCGTGGGCACGGGCAATACCGAGCGCCTCGTCACCGCCATCCAGAAACTGGGCGCCACGGGTGTAAGCTGCACACCTTCCTTCGGCCTGTACCTCATTGACTGGTGCCGCGAGCACGGCATTGATACCCACGCGCTGGGCCTTACGAACATGATCACCGCTGGCGAGCCCGGCGGCGGCGACCCCATGATCCGGGCCCGCATCGAGAGCGCCTTCGGTTGCCGCTTGCGCGAATCCATGGGCATCGGCGATATGTCCCTGTCCGTGTGGGCGGAGGACGAGGACGGCAACGGCATGAACTTCGCGGCACGGGGATACGTGCATGCCGAGCTCATTGACCCCCAGTCCGGCGCCATCATCCCATGGGAGGACGGCGCCCAGGGCGAACTGGTGTACACGGCATTGCAGCGCGAGGCCATGCCCCTGGTGCGATTCCGCAGCCGCGACCACGTGGTTGTGAGCATGAAACCCAATCCCACCGGCCGCACCGGCCCGCGCATCCGCTGCATCGGGCGCACGGACGACATGCTCATCGTGCGTGGCGTGAACCTGTTCCCGTCCGCCATCCGCAGCATCCTCAAGGAGTTCGCCCCGGACGTGGGCGAGACTTTCCGCATCTTCCCGCGCAACAAGGGTGTGCGGCAGACGCCGCCGCTGCCGCTGGTGGTGGAACTGGGCGAGGGCCGGGGCCAGGTGCCCGCGGGGCTCGATGCGCGCATGTCCGCAGAAATCCGCTCACGCCTGCTGGTGAACACGGAGTTGTCCTTCGTACCCTACCGGACCTTGCCGCGGGAAACGTACAAGTCGGCCCTCGTGGATTATTCGAAGGCCGCGGAACCTGTCGAACGCTGACCTGAACCCAGGAGGGGTACATCCATGAAGACCACAGCCCTGAACACAATTGTCCTCTTCCTAGTACTTGCATCGGGGGTGACGTCCCTGGCCGCGCGGGCAGCGGATGCCGCGCTCACCGAGGCCGCCCTCACGCAATGGCTGGAGGGCTACAAGGCTGCGTGGGAAACCCGCGACGCCGACAAGGCTGCGGCGCTGTTCACGCCCGACGCCACCTACCAGGATGAAGCCTTCACGCCAGCCCACGTGGGCGCCCAGGGCATCAAGGATTACTGGACCAAGGTCACGGCCGGGCAGCGCGACGTGAAGTTCCAGTACCAGCTGCTGAGCGTGAAGGGCAACACCGGCATCGCGCACTGGGCCGCGCAGTTCGCCGTTGCGGATACACCGGCCACCATCAAGCTGGACGGCGTGTTCCTGCTGGAGTTCGACGCCGGCGGCAAGTGCCGGAGCCTGCGCGA
>CAYMXG010000458.1:0-2177 GCA_964394115.1 uncultured Enterobacteriaceae bacterium
CCCGCGTCCACCGCTGCCAGCACGGAGGCCGCCGAGACGCCGCTGGTGTCATGGGTATGGAAATGGATGGGAATGGACACGGTGTCCTTCAATGCGGTGAACAGGCGCGTGGCGGCAACCGGCTTCAACAGGCCGGCCATGTCCTTGATGCCGAGGATGTGCGCGCCCGCCCCTTCCAGTTCCCGCGCCAGCTTCAGGTAATACTCCAGCGAGTATTTCTTGCGCGCCGGATCCAGGATGTCGCCGGTATAACAGATGGCCGCCTCCACGATCCTGCCGGTACCGTTGACCGCGTCCATGGCCACGCGCATGTTCTCGATCCAGTTCAGGGAATCGAAAATGCGAAACACGTCCACTCCCGCCTGCGCCGCCTGCTGCACGAAGTGCTTCACCACGTTGTCCGGGTAATTCTTGTAGCCCACTGCGTTCGAGGCGCGCAGCAACATCTGCTGCATGATGTTGGGCATGGCCACCGACAGATCGGCAAGCCGCTGCCAGGGATCCTCGCGCAGGAAGCGCAACGCCACGTCGAAGGTGGCGCCGCCCCAGGATTCCACGGAAAACAGCTGCGGCAGCAACCGCGCATAATGCGGCGCCACCCCCAGCATGTCGCGGCTGCGCATGCGCGTGGCCATCAGTGACTGGTGTGCATCGCGGAACGTGGTGTCGGTGATCAGCGGATGGCGCTGCGTCTTGAGCCATTTGGCCACAGCGGCGGCGCCCTGTGACTGCAGCATCTGCTTCAATCCCGGCTGTGGGTCGTTACCGGGTAATGGCGGGGCGAGCGGTTCGGCCAGGACGCGCGGCCGGCGGCGGCCGCTGACCTCCTTGTTGCCGTTCACGGTCACGCTGCCGATGAATTGAAGCAACTGTTCCGCGTGGTCGCGACCCTGCTTGAAGCGGAACAGTTCGGGCGTGGCATCGATGAAGCTGGTGTCGTAATTGCCACCACGAAATCCCGGGTGATCCAGCAACTGTTCCAGGAACGGCAGGTTCGTCGCCACGCCACGCACACGAAACTCGGTAATGGCGCGGCGCATGCGGCTGATGGCCTCGTCCTCGGTGCGGCCGAGCGCCGTGACCTTCACCAGCAGGCTGTCGTAGTAACGCGTAATGCGCGCGCCGGAGTACGCGGTGCCGCCGTCGAGGCGTATGCCGGGGCCGGCCGGGCTGCGATAGGCCACGATCTGCCCGAAGTCCGGGATGAAATTGTTGCTCGCATCCTCCGAGGTGACGCGGCACTGCAATGCATGACCGCTCATGCCGATTTGATCCTGGGCCGGCACCATGGACTCCGGTTTTCCGATGCGCGCACCGGAGGCAATGAGAATCTGCGCCTTGACGATGTCGATGCCGGTGATCTCCTCCGTGACGGTATGTTCCACCTGCACGCGCGGATTCACCTCGATGAAATGGAACTCGCCGGTTGCGGCGTTGAACAGGAATTCCACGGTGCCTGCATTATCCAGCCCGGTGTGGCGGGCCAGGCGCACGGCGGCGGCGCAGACTTCCGTCCGCTGTGCATCGGTCAGGTACGGGGCGGGCGCGCGTTCCACCATTTTCTGGTGGCGCCGCTGCAATGAACAGTCACGCTCGAACAGGTGCACCACGTTGCCATGGTGATCGCCCAGGATCTGCACCTCCACGTGGCGTGGTTTCTCGATCAATTTCTCGAAGTACACCTCGGCATTGCCGAAATAGGACAACGCCTCGCCGCGCGCCATGCGCACCGCGTCTTCGATGCCGGCGGCCTCGCGCACCACGCGCATGCCGCGCCCGCCGCCTCCCCAGCTGGCCTTGAGCATCACCGGGAAACCCAATTCCTCCGCAGCGGCGAGTATTCCGGCGCGATCCTCCGGCAGCGAGTCCGACGCCGGCACCACCTGCACCTTCGCCTCGATGGCAGCATTGCGCGCATCGATCTTGTTGCCGAGCCTGCGCATGACCGGGGGATTGGGACCAATGAACGCAAGCCGGGCCTCGCGGCAGCGGTCCGCGAACATGGGATTCTCGGCGAGAAAGCCGTAACCCGGATGCACCGCATCGCAACCGGCGTCGCGGGCAACGCGGATGATGTCGTCCATGTCCAGGTAGGCTTCCACCGGCGTCCTGCCCCGCCCCACCTGGTGGGCCTCCTCGGCCTTGAAGCGGTGCAGCGCGAGCCGATCCTCCTCGGA
>CAYMXG010000459.1:0-2173 GCA_964394115.1 uncultured Enterobacteriaceae bacterium
CCTTCACCGTGGCATCGTTGGCGACAATCAGGCATTCCTGGCCGCTGACGCGGCCAATGCCGGTGATCAGCCCGGCGACCGGGACCTCATCTTCATACACACCCAGCCCCGCCAGTGGTGACAATTCCAGGAATGGCGCGCCGGGATCCTGCAGCGTCTCCACGCGTGCGCGTGGCAGGAGTTTGCCGCGCGCGACGTGTTTCTCGCGCGCCGCGGTGCTGCCACCCAACGCCGCCTGCGCCATTTTTGCGCGCAAATCCGCCACCAGCGCCTGCATGGAGGCGTGGTTGGCCTGGAATTGCTCGGAGCGGACGGAGATCGTGCTTTCCAGAACGGGCATCGTCAAAGTGTCCGAAGGTATCTCGTATCTCGTATCTCGCAACCATCACGAGATTCGTGTTTTTCTTTTCGGTACGTCATGCCGATTCCTTGAACAATTCGCGGCCAATGAGCATCCTGCGAATCTCACTCGTCCCCGCCCCAATTTCGTACAGCTTGGCGTCGCGCAGCAACCGGCCGGTGGGGTACTCATTTATATAGCCGTTGCCGCCCAGGCACTGGATCGCCTCCAGCGCCATCCAGGTGGCTTTTTCCGCCGCATAGAGAATGGCGCCGGCGGCGTCCTTGCGCGCCGCTTCGCCGCGGTCGCAAGCCTGTGCCACCGCGTACACATAGGCACGGCAGGCGCTCTGGGTCGTGTACATGTCCGCCAGCTTGCCCTGCATCAACTGGAATTCGCCGATGGGTTGATCGAATTGTTTGCGCTCGTGCACGTAGGGCACGACCGCGTCCATGCATGCCTGCATGATGCCCAGTGGACCGCCGGACAGCACCAGGCGTTCATAATCCAGCCCGCTCATCAGCACTTTCACGCCTTCATTCACATCGCCAAGCACATTCCCGGCCGGGACCTCGCAGTCCTGGAATACGAGTTCGCAGGTGTTGGAGCCGCGCATGCCAAGCTTGTCCAGCTTCTGTGCCGTTGAGAATCCGCGAAAGCCGCGCTCGATTATGAACGCCGTGATACCGCGCGGCCCGGCGCCCAGATCGGTCTTCGCATACACCACGAGCGTGTGCGCATCCGGCCCGTTGGTGATCCACATCTTGTTGCCGTTGAGCACATAGTGGCCGCCCTGTTTCTCCGCGCGCAGGCGCATGCCCACGACATCCGAGCCGGCGCCCACCTCGCTCATGGCCAGCGCCCCCACGTGTTCGCCGCTGATGAGCCGGGGAAGGTACTTTTCTTTCTGCGCTTCGGTGCCATTGCGCCGGATCTGGTTCACGCACAGGTTTGAATGCGCCCCGTAGGACAATCCCACGGACGCGGAGGCGCGGCTGATTTCCTCCATGGCAATGACATGCTCGATGTAACCCATGCCGGCGCCGCCGTATTTCTCTTCGGTGGTGATGCCGAGCAGGCCCATGTCGCCGAACTTTTGCCACAGGTGTGCCGGGAACTGGTTGTCGCGATCGATGGCCGCAGCCAGTGGCGCGATCTCACGCTCGGCAAAATCCCGCACTGAATCCCGCATCAGCGTGGCGGTCTCGCCGAGGGCAAAGCCGAGGCTGGGATGGGTCGTGGTCATAAATCCACTCCTGGTTTACGTTTACGTCAACCTGAGTTACGCGGCCGGCAGTTCATGCGGGCGCCGCCAGCAACTCTTCCAGGCAGCGTCGCTCCACCTCATCCATGGCATTCAACGTCGCTTCGATATCCCGGAACTTCTCCAGCAGCGTAGCCCGGTGTTCACGGATTTTTTCGCACAGGCGTAACAGTTGGCGCGCGTTGCGTGGCCGCGAAGGATCATACATGTCTATGATTTCCTTGCATTCTTCCACGGTCAGTCCGAGTCTGCGGCCGCGCAGCGCGAGCTTAAGGCGGGTGCGGTCGCGATCCGTGTACACGCGCGTCGTGCCGCGCCGCGCGGGGTTCAACAGGCCCTGGTCCTCGTAGAAGCGCAGGGTCCGCGGCGTGGCGTCAAATTCGCGGGAAAGCTCTGTTATGCTATAGGTCTGCTTCATGGTCGATGCGGGCAAAAGTTGACGTGCACGTCAACTATAGACCAAGGCGGGCGTTGCGGCAAGATGCCTTTGTAAGGCGTTGTGTCATCAGGATTTCGGGGGGCGGAGGCCGTGTTCCGATCCAGTGGTTCCGGACACGCCGTGAATACGT
>CAYMXG010000460.1:0-2170 GCA_964394115.1 uncultured Enterobacteriaceae bacterium
GTGGCGCGCGCAACCCCCATTGAGAGGTATCGGAATATTGGCATCATGGCTCACATCGATGCTGGCAAGACGACGACCACTGAACGCATCCTTTATTACACCGGGGTCTCGCACAAACTAGGGGAAGTGCATGACGGTAATGCCGTCATGGACTGGATGGAACAGGAGCAGGAGCGCGGGATCACCATAACCGCTGCCGCCACCACCTGCTTCTGGAAGGGTATGGCCGGACAGTTCCCGGAACATCGTATCAATATCATCGATACCCCGGGCCATGTCGACTTCACCATCGAAGTGGAGCGCTCGCTACGAGTGCTGGATGCCGCCTGCGCCGTTTTTTGCGCAGTTGGCGGTGTTGAACCCCAGTCTGAAACCGTCTGGCGCCAAGCCAACAAATACAACGTTCCGCGCCTTGCCTTTGTCAACAAGATGGACCGTGCCGGCGCTGACTTCTTCCGCGTCATGAAACAAATCAAGGAACGCCTGGGCAGCCTGGTAGTGCCGATCCAGCTGCCCATCGGCGCCGAGGAGAAGTTCGAAGGTGTGGTGGACCTGGTGAAAATGAAGGCCATTTACTGGGACGACACGACCACCGGCATGACCTTTGAGGAAAGGGATGTTCCCGAGTCCATGCAGGCACTCTGCGCCGAGTGGCGCGAGAAGATGGTCGAGGCCGCAGCCGAGGCCGACGAGGAATTAATGGGAGCTTATCTTGAGTCCGGGACATTGACCGTGGATCAGGTCAAACAAGGACTGCGCCAGCGTACCGTGCGCGGTGAAATGGTTCCAGGATTGTGTGGGTCCGCGTTCAAGAACAAGGGTGTTCAGTCCATGCTGGACGCGGTTGTGGACTACCTGCCTTCGCCCGCGGATAAGCCGCCGATCACAGGTGAACTGGACGACGCCGCGGCCACCGAGGCGGAACGCCGGGCTTCGGACGATGAATCTTTTTCCGCCCTCGCATTCAAGATCGCGACCGACCCGTTCGTGGGAACGCTGACGTTCTTCCGCGTCTATTCCGGTGTCCTGAAATCAGGCGACAGTGTTTACAACCCAATCAGGACCAGGAAGGAACGCATCGGCCGATTGCTGCAGATGCATGCCAACAGCCGCGAAGAAATCAAGGAGGTTTGCGCCGGTGACATCGCAGCGGCCGTGGGCCTCAAGGACGTGAGCACCGGCGACACGCTGTGCGATCTGGACAACATCATCACTCTGGAACGCATGGAGTTCCCGGCGCCGGTAATCTCGGTCGCGGTTGAGCCGAAGACCAAGGGCGACCAGGAAAAGATGGGTGTGGCCCTGAACAAGCTGGCGCAGGAGGACCCGTCATTCCGAGTCCATACTGACCAGGAATCCGGCCAGACGATCATTTCCGGCATGGGTGAGTTGCACCTGGAAATAATCGTGGACCGCATGCGACGCGAATTCAAGGTTGAGGCCAGCGTCGGTAAGCCACAGGTGGCGTACCGGGAGACGATTCGCAAGATTGTGGACAAGGTGGAAGGCAAATTCGTCCGCCAAAGCGGCGGTCGCGGCCAGTACGGCCATGTGGTCCTGCGGCTCGAGCCCCGGGAGCCCGGCGCGGGCTATGAATTCGTGAACGAAATCGTCGGTGGCGTGGTTCCCAAGGAATACATTCCCGCGGTGGACAAGGGTATCCGCGAACAGTTGGAAAACGGCATTATCGCGGGGTATCCGGTCGTGGATGTGATGGTGGCGTTGATTGACGGTTCGTATCACGAGGTTGACTCGAATGAAATGGCGTTTAAGATTGCCGGCTCGATTGGGTTCAAGGAAGGCGCTGCGCGGGGTAGTCCCGTGCTGCTGGAACCCATAATGAAGGTCGAGGTTGTGACCCCGGAAGAGTACCTGGGCCCCGTGACCGGCGATCTGAATCGCCGCCGCGGGATACTGCAGGGTACGGAAAGCGCCCCCGCCGGTCGCGTCATTCGGGTTGAAGTGCCGTTGTCCGAAATGTTCGGATACGCCACGGATCTGCGATCCGCCACCCAGGGACGCGCCACATATTCCATGGAATTTGGCAAGTACAGCCAGGTCCCACCGAACATTGCCGATGGCATCATCAATCAATGATTTTGAAGAGGTGAACGTCCATGTCCAAGGAAAAATTTCAACGTACGAAGCCGCATGTGAATGTCGGGACGAT
>CAYMXG010000461.1:0-2153 GCA_964394115.1 uncultured Enterobacteriaceae bacterium
ACCAGCATCACGCCCACAGGCAGCCCGTCGCGCAGCCCGCAGGGCACGGACATGGCGGGATGGCCGGTGACATCGAACTGGCAGCAGGTCTCGACACCGACGAGCGCGTACTTGAACACATCCGTCGGCCCCAGGCCCTTGATGGACTTCGGCATTTTGTAGGCTTTGTAGGACGCGGTCGGCATCAACAGCAGGTCGTACTTCGCCAGCGTGGCGTCGTAGGCGGCGCGCAGTTTGAAGACCAGGTTCTTGGCCTTGTAGTAATAGCGGCCGTTGAAGCGCTCCAGGTACTTGCCGAGCAGCATCAGCAACTGCGCGTTGGGCGTGCAGCGCGGGAAGTCGTCGAGCCAGTGCTCCATGAACTTGAACTGCGCCGGTGAATAGATGGAGCGGGCGTTGCCGCCGAGCCCGGTCTGCTTGAAGGTCTGCCACATGCCGTCGGCGACCACGCCGGCCCAGATGGCGACGCCGTGGGGATGCATGGGGATGGACACATCTTCCACGTTGGCGCCGAGGCGCTTGAAGCGGGCCGCGGCGGCGCGCACGCAATCCTGGGCGTCCTTTTCCGCGCGCAGCCCGTCGAAGCCTTCGCGCAGCACGCCGATCTTCATGCCGCGCACGTCGCGGCCGAGGGATTGCGTGTACTTGTGCACCTTCAGGTCCTGCTGGCGCCCGTCGTAACCGTCATATCCGGCCAGCACTTCCAAAAACAGCGCGTTGTCCGCAACATTCGTGGTCATGGGGCCGAGATGATCGATGTTGAATTCCTGGCCCATGGCGCCGGTGTACGGCACGAGGCCGAAGGTGGGTTTCATGCCGCAGATGCCGGACCAGCCCGAGGGCTGGCGCACGGAGCCGGCCTGGTCGGAGCCGATGGCCATGTCCACGTAGCCGCCGCCCACGAGCGCCGCGCTGCCGGACGACGAACCGCCGGAGGAATACCCGTGCTTGCGCGGATTGTGCACCGGGCCGGTGCTGGAGGTGACGCTGCCGCCGGATACGCACAGGAATTCGCAGGTGGCCTTGCCGGTGATCTCGGCGCCTGCATCCAGCACCCGGGTCACCACGGTGGCGTCGAAGTCGGGCACGAAGCCCTTGAGGATGTCCGCGCCGTTCATCATCGGCACGCCGGCGACGAAGATCACGTCCTTGATGGCCACGGTGCGGCCCTTCAGAGGTCCCGACGCCGCGCCCTTGAGGCTGGTGCGCACGTACCATGCGTTCAGCGGGTTGTCCTTCTTCTTCGGGAATGAAAAGCTGCGCTTCGGGTATTTCACCTCGGGCAGGAAATCCTTCTCCTTGTCCAGTTGGGCGAAGCCCGCAAACATGGGCGCCATGGAATCGTAAAAATCCTTCGCTTCGGATTTCTTCAGCTTGAGTCCCAGTTCCTGCGCGGATTTCTGCAGATCGGCGGGCGTGGGGCGTTTGAATTTCATCGGTGACTCTCCATCAAAGGGATGATTATTTTTTCTTCAGAAAATCCGCCAGCACCGTGTTGAAGCGTTCCACTTCCTCCACCGGCGGCAGGTGCATGCTGTTCTCGAACACGACCAGTTTGCCGTTACCGAGCCCGTCGGCGAGGAACTTCGCGCCGGAGAAGCGTTGCTTGCGATCATGCTTGCCATGGACAACCAGCGCGGGGACCTTGATCTTGTGCAACACCTTTTCGAAGTTGATGCCTTCCGCGTCCCGGCCCATCTGTTTCAGCGCATACAACGGCCATTGCAACATGATGTTCAGCATTGCCAGCTTGGTTTCCTCGCCCGGATCCTTGTACCAGAACATCTCGTTGGCGAGCTTGTAGCTGGCCTTGATCTTGTCCTTCGCAAGGCCCTCGCGCAGGTCCTTCCAGAACTGGTTCGAGAAGCCGCCGCGTTCCGCGTCGGCGCCGAGAAAGCGCGCGCTGCTGCTGACCAGCACCAGGTGGCTCACCTGTTTCGGATTACGCAGCGTGTACTTCATGCCCACGTAGCCGCCGACGGCATGGCACACGAGCGCGAATTTTTTCAGCTTCAGGTGTTTGACCAACGCTTCCAGGTCCAGCGTGAAGCGATCGAAGGTATGGCCGGTGGCGGGCTTGTCGCTTTCACCATGGCCGCGCAGATCAATCGCCACGGTCTGATGATGATCGGCAAAATGGTAAACCTGCTGTT
>CAYMXG010000462.1:0-2153 GCA_964394115.1 uncultured Enterobacteriaceae bacterium
GCGGCGCACATCCATTGATTGGGCGACTCGCCCATGGTGGCGCATCCGGCCATGGCCAGGGAAATGACTCCCAGTACGAAATGTCGAGCGCGGGTCATATTGATATTCTCCTGAGATTGCCGGGCCGGTGGCCGGCCCGAAACGTGATTCTTTGGTTGATCCACAAATCACGGAGCCCGTGACGGTCGAAATTATGCGCCCCGTTCTCCGGGTAAAGCAAATGTTGAGGCCCCTCAGGGGCTGAATACCGGCATCTACTGTTAGAATTCCCGATCCAAATCAAGCGGAACCGCTGAAAATCATGCCACTGCCGCCACGCCAGGCACTGCTTTGGGGCGCCATCGCCACGATCGGGGCCTGGGCGGTGGGTTCCATCGCCACCCATCGCGGGGAGTCCATCAACGCCATCTGGTTTATCGCCGCCGCCGTGTGCGTCTACCTGGTGGCCTACCGTTTCTACAGTGCCTGGATCTGCGCCCACGTCCTGACCCTCGATCCCAGCCGTGCCACCCCGGCCGAACGGTTCAACAATGGCCGGGATTTCATACCCACCCATCGCTGGGTGGTGTTTGGTCACCATTTCGCCGCCATCGCCGGGCCCGGCCCGCTGATCGGACCCACGCTGGCCATGCAATTCGGTTATCTGCCCGGGACGCTGTGGATCCTTACCGGGGCCGTGCTCGGTGGTTGCGTCCAGGATATGGTAATCCTGTTCTGCTCCACGCGGCGCGATGGCCGGAGCCTGGGTCAGATGGCGCGGGATGAACTCGGCCCTGTAGGTGGCTGGGCGGCGATGACCGCCATCATGCTCATCATGACCATCCTGATTGCGGTACTCGGACTGGTGATTGTGAATGCCATGAAGCACAGCGCCTGGGCTACCGCCACAGTGCTCGGCACCATACCCGCGGCGATGCTCGTGGGGCTGTACATGCGTGGTATCCGGCCGGGACGGGTGTTGGAAGGCACGGCAATTGGTATCGCCCTATTATTAATGTGTGTCGCCGGCGGCGGCTGGGTCGCCGGCAATGCCGATATCGCCCGCTGGTTTCAATGGGACGGCATGACCTGCGCCTGGTTCGTGATGATCTACGGCTTTGCGGCGGCCGTGCTGCCGGTGTGGCTGCTGCTGGCCCCGCGGGATTATCTTTCCACGTTCCTGAAACTAGGTGTCATGTTCCTGCTGGCTGTGTCCATCATCGTGCTGTCTCCCGACATGAAGATGCCGGCGTTGACCCAATTCATTGACGGCACCGGGCCCATATTCAAGGGCAGCCTGTTTCCATTTGTATTCATCACCATCGCCTGCGGTGCCATTTCCGGTTTTCATTCCCTGGTGGCATCCGGGACGACACCCAAGCTGATCAGCTCCGAGCGCGACATCCGCATGGTGGGATACGGCAGCATGGCACTGGAATCATTCGTGGCGGTGATGGCGGTTATCGCTGCCTGCGTGCTGGATCCCGGCGTCTATTTCGCCATCAACAGCCCGGCGGGTGTGGTGGGTGCAACCGCCGCCGAGGCCGTGGCGACCATTTCCGGTTGGGGCTTCCCGGTCACGGCGCAGCAGATGGGCAGTCTCGCCGAACAAATGGGCGAATCAACCCTGTTCGCCCGCACCGGCGGCGCTCCCTCCCTGGCCGTGGGCATGGCCACGATATTCAGCAGCACCTTTGGCGGCACGTTGCTGGCCATGTGGTACCACTTCGCCATCATGTTCGAGGTGCTGTTCATCCTGACCACGCTGGACGCCGGGACGCGGGTTGGACGTTTCATGTTGCAGGACGTGCTCAAGCATCTATGGGCACCCATGGGCAACGTGTCGTCGTACCCGATGACGGTGATCTCCAGCCTGATCTTTGTCGCCGCCTGGGGCTACTTCCTGGTGCAGGGCGTGCGCGATCCCCTCGGCGGGGTGAACATCCTCTGGCCACTGTTTGGAATTTCAAACCAGTTGCTGGCGGGCATTGCACTGAGCGTGGCAACGGGGATCCTGATCAAGATGAGGCGAATGCGCTACGCATGGATCACCGGACTGCCCTTGAATTGGCTTGCCTTTGTCTGCACCTGGGGGGCGCTGGAGAAATCCTTCAGCGCGAATCCCCAGGTCGGATTCCTGTCCGGCGCGGCCGACATGGCCGCGAAACTGGCGG
>CAYMXG010000463.1:0-2143 GCA_964394115.1 uncultured Enterobacteriaceae bacterium
TCCAGGAAGTTGAACATCAGCGCCACGGTCATGATGGCCACCGCGTACCAGGCCTGCCGCGGCGGCGGCCATGTTTGCGCAGCAGGATCATTTGTGGTGGCGCTTTCCTGTGCCGGTGTGTTCATTTGGATTTCCTTTGTGGATTGGTAGCTGGTGGCAGGCGGGTAATTTCTGTCGTTTATGGCTTTGCCTTTTTCTTATAGCGTGTAACTTATGACTTGTAACTATCTCTTTCTCGCTCGTACCACACTCTCTCCATACGGCTTGAGCCCGAACCAGAACCAGGCGATCGCTGGTGGCGTCATCACCGCGGCGGTCAGCGCCATGGAGTAACGCAGGTCCTCCGGTGCGCCGAACACGTAGTCGGTCAGCGTGGCGATGACGACCGGGCCGAGTCCGAATCCAATCAGGTTGAAGATGAACAGGTACAGCGCAGTGAACTGGGCGCGCATCTGGTTCGGTGTAATGGTCTGCAGCGCCGCGTTGGCCGGTCCCGGGCCCAGCGACGCGAGAAAGCTGTTCAGGGCATAAAGCCCGAGCGCCAGTTCCGCGGTCGGCATCAGCGGGTAAAGGGTGGAAGTCGGCAGCACTGCGCAGGTCGAAATCAGGTTCACACGCATGTTGGCGTCGTCATGGCCGCGTTTCGCGTACCACTCCGCCAGCACACCGCCGGTCCAGAGACCGAGCGGTGAGATCGTCAGCAGGATGATGCCGACAGCGAATCCTATCTGTGGCGCTGTCCAGCCATAGGTGCGGATGAAGAACGACGGCAGCCAGACCGACATGCCGAATGCGGTCAGGGCGCGCAGCGCGAGCCCGCCGTACATCGGCGCATAGGCGCGCCAGTCGCCGGCCATGAAGCGGAAGATTTCGCGGATCGGCACCGACTTGCGGCGTCCGCCGTCCGCTCGGGTCGCCAGCGCCATCATCCCGCGCCGCTTCGGCTCCTTCACCGAGAAGACCAGTGCCGAGACCAGCAGCCCGGGCAGGCCGACGATAATGAACGTGAGCTGCCAGGGCTGCATCGCGCCGAGCAGCGGGAGTGTCACGCTGCCGGCAGCGGAGACTGCCTGGATGACTGCGCCGCCGACGATCAGGGCGATGCCCGACCCGAGAAAAAATCCAGTGCTGATTACCGAGGTGGCCTTGGGCAACTTTTCGGGTGGGAAAGAATCCGCGACGATGGAAAATGTCGCCGGTCCGTTGCAGGCCTCGCCTGCGCCGACGCAGACCCGGGCCCAGAACAGGTGCCAGTAGGTCTGCGACAGCCCACACACGGCGGTCATCAGGCTCCAGAACGCGATGCCGGTTCCGACAATCACCTTGCGGCTGTGGATATCGGCAAGCCGGGCGATGGGGATGCCGAGCATCACGTAGAACATCACGAAGGCAAACCCGGTCAGCAGGCTGATCTGCGTGTCGGTGACCGCGAGATCCTTCTTTATGGGTTCAATCAACAGTACGAGGATCTGCCGGTCGATGAACGCAAAGGCCGTGGCGATGGTAAATACGCTGACGGCATACCAGGTGGCCCGCGAGCTGGGCCAGGGTTCAGGTTGATGCAAATCTATTGCGCTTGCCATGACTTCGTTGCTCGCCCCCTCAAAATCCTCACGTACTGGCGTGTACGCTCCGGTTTTTCGGGGACTCGCGCCTTGTCCTGGCTGCGCTCATGACGCTTTGCATCAACCTGACTATGCACGCGATATCCAAGCCCGAAAGCTCAGCGGCCATCAGTCCTCCCCCCGGGGCTCCGCCTCTGCGTGAACGATTGAACCCGGCAGTCTGCGTGTCTACCGCATCACACGTTACCTTCAAAATCCAGGCCGTGCGACATGTATCGTCAATCGATTGCAGGTCACGCGGGCGGCCCGATCATATGTTGGAGGACCGTGCGGAGCCATGGATGGCGGAACACGAGCCTACATGGATGTACTCGCGGCGTGTCCGACAACATATGATCGGGTCGTCTGGCGTGAACGTAGTACACACTTCGGAACGGCTCTCCAGGTGTGGCTTCAGAGATTCCACGTTGTCACTGGCTGATTTCTTTGGCACTATCTCAGCTTCCAACCGAACCTGTCGGTTCGGCAATACCGCGTTGCGGAGGCCGCATGCTGGAACTGTATCACTGGGAACCGAA
>CAYMXG010000464.1:0-2136 GCA_964394115.1 uncultured Enterobacteriaceae bacterium
CCACGACCGCGCCGATAATCGCCACGTTTCTCCTGCCAGTCCGGCTTGTCGGCGGCGCCGTCTGCTGCGTTTTCACGGCAGACGGTTGGCGGGGCACCGGTTCAGTTTTCGCCTCGCGATTCAGATTTCCGGCGCGCAGCGTGCCCGGCACGGCCTGGGTAACCGCATCAGGGGCGGGCTTGATTCGATCCGTCTCGGCCTCCGACGCCGGCACCGCCGCATCGGGGTCCGTTTTGATTTCGGCCTCATCAAAGGCGAATTCCCTGCGCCAGGCAGCGATGCTTTGCGGCCGGGATTCAGGCTTGAAGGCCAGCCCATGATCTATCGCAGCCAGGAATTTTTCGGAGTACCGCCCTCCCGCCAGGGTGGAGAGCGGTTGCAGGTCATCCTTCATGCCTTCATGCAACAGGGCGCTGCGGTCGGTGGCGGAACTGGGGGGACTGCCGATGATGGCCCGATAGAGAGTCGCAGCCAACCCATAAATGTCAGTCCATGGTCCCTGCCGATTGCTCTTGCTGGTGTATTGCTCGATGGGCGCATAGCCGGGTGATACCAGCGTGGTCAATGTCTGCGGGTCCGCGTGACCGCGCGTCTGGCGCGCCGATCCGAAGTCCAGCAACACCGGGCTGCCGTCATTGCGAATGAAGATGTTGCCCGGCTTGATATCGCGGTGAATGAACCCCTTGCCGTGAATAAGTTCCAATCCATTCATCAGTGGCACCAGGATCGGGATCAGGCTGCGTTCATCCAGGATCTTCTTTCGCTTTAGCACCTGCTGCAGGCTCTCACCCAGCTCATAATTCATCACCATGTAGGCTGAACCATGCAACTCGAAGACATTCAGCACCCGTACCAGATTGGGATGCTCGAATTTTGTCAACGTTCGCGCCTCATCCACGAACCGAGTCAGGCCCCACTTGAAATCCTCACCATGCTCATCCGACTGCGGCTGAATGGTCAGGTCCGCATTGCGCATCGCCATCTGACCGGGCATGTACTCCTTGATGGCAACCAGCCGGTCCAGGTTAATGTCCTGCGCGAGGTAGGTGATGCCGAATGCGCCCTGTCCCAGTACGCGTTGGATGCGGTACCAGTGCAGTTGGTGATTATCCGGCAGCGCGTTCTGGTGGGTTTTATCGCTCATCTGATTGCCCGCTACCGGGAGCTGGACCGGATCAGCGCGGCGCCGCCACCAGCGCCAGCATCTTGCCGTCAGGAGAAATGGCAAGACGCGAGAGTTCACCGGCTTCCGCGATCGTGGTGACGAGTTTCCAGACTCCCGGTCCCGCGCCGTGATAATAGAGACCGTTCCCCTGCGTCGACAGCACGCCAGAACCATCCGGCAACCAGGCATAGTCGCCTTCCGTGCCCGGCAGCAACGGAAACACGGGCTCATCTCCGGTCCCATCCGCCTTGACCCGGTGCAGCACCGGCTGCGCATTACCCATTCGCACGTAAGTCACCGATCCGTCGGGCGCCATTGCAATACTCCGGCCGACATCGGTGGCGATGGTGGTGCGCTTGCGCGAGTCAATCTCAATGCGCTGCAACGTGTGCGGCGCGCCGAGAATGAATGCAAAGACGACGTTCGGCGTGGCGAACGTGTAATAGCCGATGAGGTCGGGCAGTTTCAATACGGTCTCCGCGTGGCCACCCATGGCGGGGTAACGCCAGATTTCCTGGATCTTTCCCGAATCCTCCCAAATCACCGTCACGAACTTCCCGTCCGGCGTTTCGCGCGGGGAATATTCATTCTTCGGCGAACGGGTCACCCGGTGCGTGGCATCCGTGGTCAGGTCAAAGCGGTATATATCGTTCTGGTCGCCGTCACGGCGGGTGCTGAAGAGCAGGGTTTTGCCATCGGCGCTGAATGCCGGCTGGTTGTCATAGCCCGCGCTGGCCGTGATGTTGCGCCCGAGTCCAACCTGGACCCCGGACAATGATGCCGCCATCCCATACAGGAGGATGTCGGTTTCCGGAAGTGGCGGTGCGGAAGCGGCCTGTTGCACCGCAATGAGAAGCAAAGCTGGGATCAGTCTGGTCATGGGGCTCTCCCGGTTGCCGCGATTGTACCGAAATGGTGAGTCCGGGACTAAGATGACCCATGCCTGCGCGACCGCTCCGATTTCCTGCCAC
>CAYMXG010000465.1:0-2134 GCA_964394115.1 uncultured Enterobacteriaceae bacterium
TTTGCGATGATCACCCGCGCCTACATGGAGCGTACCGGCGCGACGCGGGAGGATTTTGGCCGCATCTGTACCGCGCAACGATTCAATGCCACCCACTTCGATGGCGCATTGCTGAAGGAACCGCTGTCAATGGCGGATTATCTCAACGCGCGACTGGTGGCTGACCCGTTGCACTTGTTTGATTGCGTGATGCCTTGTGCAGGTGCCGAGGGTTTCCTGGTCATGTCCGTGGATCGGGCCCGGTCGCTGAACCTGCCCTTTGCGCGCATCCTGGCGATCGGGGAGCGTCACAATGCCTTCCGTGACGATGAGATTGTGTCGCGCGGCGGATGGGACACTTATCGGGACGCACTCTATGCCGCGGCGGGTGTGGGCCCTGCCGAGATTGATCTGCTGGAGACCTACGATGACTATCCGGTGATTGTCATGTTGCAGCTGGAGGACCTCGGATTCTGCGCCAAGGGCGAGGCGCCGGAATTTGTCCGCCGCACCGCACTGACCTTCAACGGAGGTGGGCTTCCGCACAATACTTCCGGCGGACAGTTGTCCGCCGGTCAGGCCGGCGCCGCCGGCGGATTTCTCGGTTTGGTGGAAGCATTGCGGCAGTTGACCGTCCCGGGATTGCAAAATGCAGTGACCGATGCGCGTTCTGCGTTGGTCAGCGGGTATGGCATGGTCAATTATGATCGTTGCCTGTGCACCAGCGCTGCGATCCTGGCGCGGGAGATCGCCTGATATGCAGGCACTGCCGCCGATACGCCGCTCAGATCTCTGGTCCCGGCTCACACCATCGGCGGGGCAGGGGCAACTGGTGTTGCCGCGCTGCCGTGACTGTGAAGCGGTTCAGTATCCGTTGCGCGAGATCTGCGGCAATTGCCTGGGGGATAACCTGGAATGGGGACCGGTGCCGGCCGGGGGCAAATTGATCTCCTGGACCCGGCTGCATGCCAGCGTGGAGCCGTTCTTCCGGGAACACCTGCCCTGGCCGGTCGGGAGCGTAAAGTTGGATTGCGGGCCGGTGGTCATTGCCCACCTGGCCGTCGCGACGCCTGTCACCGGCATGCCGGTGAATGTGCTGCCGTTTCTCGATGGCAACGGCGCGCCGGTGCTGGTTATCCTACCCGGTGAATGCAGCGACATCTCCGGGCCGGTTGCAGCGATTTCTTCAGTCACCAGGCGTCAGAGCTGACGCTCTGGCCCCTCATGTAAGCCGGTCACACGCATCCCGAAACGCCCGTGCACCGGCAGCGAGACCACCAGCATGTTCATCCACTGCCGTGGCGGCAATCACCATGAAGTCCCGGTTCCCGATCTGCCGCACGTAGTCAGGTAATTTCTCCGCCCGCTTGCCGCCGGCAATGATCGGCCAGCAGGGCGCGATATGTCCCAGCGGATCCAGGCACGCGGCTACGGCACACGCGATTTCCGTTGCGTCTTCATTGCCGGTACCGAAGTTACCTGGCAGAAATACCAGGTCGGCGCCGCTGACGCGGAGCAACTTGAGATAAACCGCGGGGCTGACGCCGAAGCGGGGGTGCCGTGTAAAGACATCGTCCACCGTGTTGTGCGCCAGGATGGGCAATTCCGAATGACGGCTGAACCACAGGGCGCTGGCCAGTCCCTGGATGGCCGGGGCGATGATGATGCCGTCGACACCGGCGACTTTCGCGATCCGCAATTGTTCCAAGGAGGCATCCGGATCACTGATGACGTTGGCAAAGTAGAGTTTTCTCTCGCCGGTGCGCTGTTCAACCGCACGCGCTGCTGCCGCCAGCGTGCGCAGTCTCCCCCGATAATCATCAAGGGATCCGGCCACGGTAAGTTCATCATCCTTGACGGCATCGAATCCACCCAGCAACACCTGGTCGTTGATGGCACGCATGGCTTCAATGGACAGACCCACTGCGGGACGGCACGAGCGACACAGAAGCGGGCGCACGGTGACCCTGGTTTGCTTGCGCAACCCGGGCACGCCATGGCGTGGACCGGGGAACCCTGCGAGAAAGGCTGGCGGCATTTCCAGATCCACCAGGCGCATGGCGTTGAGAAAGCCGAGTCGCGGTATCTCGCCGAATACAACATTCCAAAGCTGGATGATGCTGCCGGCCAGGATTGGCAGCGGGTAGGCGATGGT
>CAYMXG010000466.1:0-2127 GCA_964394115.1 uncultured Enterobacteriaceae bacterium
CCTGGGCCGGAAGTGGGATAACTACGTGGCAGGTAAACGCACGCCTGCCCGGGACCATGCATTGGCCCGGTGCCCGATTGATCAAGACCTGGTGCTGGGGCGATTTGCTTCGGCCACGGCTGAAGATGTGGGACGCGCAGTGACCGCTGCGCATGAGGCCCACCGTGGGTGGCGCAACACCGCTCCTGCACACCGTTGCCGCATCCTGCGGCGAGTCGCGGCGTTGATCGAGGAACGTGTTTACGATATTGCTGCGGCAGTGGCATTGGAAGTGGGCAAAAATCGCATGGAGGCGCTGGGTGAAGTCCAGGAGACGGCGGACTTCTTTTCCATTTACTGTGACGATTTCGAGCGTCAGCAGGGTTTTGATCACATCCTTCCGGATGATCCCCTGCCTGCCTTCCGCAGTCACAATCGTTCCGTGATGAAACCCTATGGCGTATGGGCAGTCATCACGCCTTTTAATTATCCCTTTGCGCTTGCCGGGGGACCCGTGGCGGCGGCATTGGTGACGGGTAACACGGTGGTGTTGAAAGGTTCAGAAGAAACACCTTGGGCTGGCCACCTGCTCGCCGATTGTCTGCATGATGCCGGTGTGCCACCCGGGGTTTTCAATTACCTTTGTGGTCCCGGGGAGACTGTGGGTGCGGCTTTGGCCGGCCATCCGCAAGTGGACGGGATTACATTCACCGGCTCCCGTGGGGTGGGCGTGGAGTTGATGTCACGTTGCGTCAGCGCTGCGCGTCCCTGCATTGCCGAAATGGGCGGCAAGAATGCCGTCTTAGTTGCGACCGGCGCCGATCTGGATCGTGCCGCCACGGGCATCACCCGTTCCGCATTTGGCATGGGTGGCCAGAAATGTTCGGCGTTGTCCCGTATTTTTGTGGATGCTGCAGTGGCGGACGCGCTGGTGGAGAAGATAGTCGCGCAGGTCAAGGCCATTTCCATTGGTGACCCTACCGTCCGTGATCACTGGCTGGGTCCGGTGATCAGTGCTCAGGCACGGGACAGCTATCAAAACTATATTGCGGAATTGCAAGGCGCCGGTGCGAGGCTCCATTGCGGTGGACGGGTTTTGACTGACGGCGCCTTGTCGCGCGGGTTTTACTGCGCGCCAACATTGGCGGAAGTGGACCTGGCACACCCTTTGTGGGGCCGTGAAATGTTCGTTCCCATCGTGATGTTGGCCCGCGTGCCGGATAAGGAGACCGGCATGTCCCTGGCGAATGGGTTACCGTTTGGATTGTCCGCCGGTTTTTATGGGGCGGAGGCGGACATCCCGTGGTTCCTGGAAAACATCGAAGCCGGTGTCACCTATGTGAACCGTCCCCAGGGCGCGACCACCGGGGCGTGGCCCGGTTACCAGCCCTTTGGCGGCTGGAAGGGTTCCGGCAGTACCGGCAAGGCAATCGCGTCCTTTTATTATCTTGCGCAATATTTGCGCGAGCAGTCACAGACTGTCGTGGAGTAGACCGCTATGAAATCACCCCGCATACACACCGACCTGCCCGGCCCCAGGGCGCAGGCGATTTTGGCGCGCGACGCACAGGTGGTCGCCCCGTGCTATCCACGTGACTATCCGTTCGTCATGAGCCACGGCAAGGGCGCCGAAGCATGGGATGTCGATGGCAACTGCTTCATTGATTTCATGGCCGGAATTGCCGTGTGCTCCACCGGGCACAGTCATCCGGACGTGGTGGCTGCGATCAGTGCGGCAGCGGGGGAGTTCCTGCACATATCCTCGGACTACTGGCACGAACGGCAGGTGCGCCTGGCCGAATTCATGGATCGGATCGCGCCGTTTGGCGAACCGGCCATGACCTTCTTCTGCAACTCCGGCACTGAGGCGGTGGAGGGTGCGCTGAAGATCGCGCGCAAGCTCACCGGCCGTCCGCGCTTCATCGGCTTCCTGGGTGGATTTCACGGGCGCAGCATGGGGTCGCTTTCCTTCACGTCCAGTAAATACACCCAACAGGCAGGATTCTTTCCGAGCATGCCCGGTGTCACCCACGTTCCATACCCGAATAACTATCGCCCGTTGTTCGCCGGCGCCGATCAGGGCCAGGCGGTACTGGAATACATGGAGCAGTTGTTTCGCCAAAACGTGCCGGCCAAGGAGGTCGCCGC
>CAYMXG010000467.1:0-2121 GCA_964394115.1 uncultured Enterobacteriaceae bacterium
TCCAGCGCCTGGTCGTAGTCCTCATCCATGGGAAACGGCCACACGCGTTCGCCACTCTGGCGCCCGACTTCGATCAACCGGTGCACCCAGAAATCGCGATTGGTGAACACACCACTCATGTATCCACCCAGCGCCCGCTTGCATGAGCCGGTCAGGGTCGCGTAGTCCAGGATCAGCCGCGGTTTCTGGCGCGCCGCCAGCGCCAGCGTGTCCGCCAGCACCATGCGTCCCTCGGCGTCGGTGTCCACGACTTCAATGGTGGTACCGTTGACCGCGGTCACCACGTCGTTCGGCTTGTACGCGCGCGAACCGATGTGGTTCATGGCCAGCGCGAGCCAGCAGTCCACCGGGAACCGGACCTTCAACTGCGTGAGCGCATGCAGGATCCCGAGCGCCACGGCGCTACCTTGCATGTCGCCATGCATGCCATACATGAATTGCGAGGTCTTCAGGTTCACGCCGCCGGTGTCATAGCAAATCCCCTTGCCGACGACGGCCACGGCCCGGGCATTGGCCCGGCCGCCGCGCGGTTCATAACGCAGGTGCGCGATGCCGGCATCCGCCACCGGGCTGCCCTGCGCCACGGCAGTGAACGCACCGGCGCCCATGCGCCGCAAGGTCTTCATGTCGTAAAACTTGAGCTTCCAGCCATGGCTGCGCGCCAGCCGCCGCACCTGCGTCATGTATTCCGTGGGGGTCAGGAAGTTCGACGGCAACAAAGTGAGATGCCGCGCCAGCGCATTGCCTTCCGCTTCCGCGCGCGTACGCAGCAGGCGCGGCGAATCGGGTACTCCATATATATGCAGCGCGGCGGGTGCATGTTTCTCGCGTTTCTTCTTGAAGTTCGGCTGATCGGCGGCGGCGGCCAGTACCGCCGCATACAACGCCTCCCCTATCCGCTCGCGCTGGCGATGCGTGAATCCCGAGACCAGCACACTGATGGCCGCGGCCTTGTCCCGCGTCATCACGGCCACAAGTTTCCGCGCCAGGGTCAGCAGGTTGAACTGGGGCAACTCCGGCTTGATGCATGCGAACGCCACCCGGCTGCCGATCTTGTTGGGCAGCTCGGTAACCAGTGGTTCGGTATCCGCGGCGGCGCGCTGGACGCGGCTGCGCCGCTGGTAAAGCAGCTCTGCATAAGGCAGTTTTTGCGTGTGGCCGGACGGCGCGATGATTATCCAGTGGGCCGCGCGGTCAAACTCCGCGCGGGTCGGCGCCTTTTCTGCGGTTTTGAGGCTGAGTGCGATGTTTTCCATGTAAATCCGCCTTTGCTTGCGTGATGTATGCGCGGGGGCGTTACGATAAAATGCGCCCGACAGCGCTTATGGCCGGAAGTATAAACGTGCGGCCGGCACAGCGCTCATAATCCAGCCGGAGCAACCGGCGCCCGACGCCAGAACCACAGGAAGGGACAGTATTCATGGCCACCCAGAAACATGGATCGGATCGGGATGTAGACGCCCAGGAAACCAATGAGTGGCTTGAGGCCCTGGACGCGGTGCTCGAACGCGACGGGATCGAGCGCGGCCACTACATCCTGGAACAGTTGATTGCGCGGGCGCGCAAATCCGGGGCCTACCTGCCGTACTCGGCCAATACCGCCTACCTGAACACCATCCCGCCATCGCGCGAGGAACCGTCGCCGGGTGATCCGGGCATGGAATGGCGCATCCGATCCCTGGTGCGCTGGAATGCGATGGCCATGGTGGTGCAAGCCAACCGCAAGACCACGGAACTGGGTGGGCACATCGCCAGCTTCGCGTCATCGGCGACGTTATATGACGTGGGCTTCAATCATTTCTTTCGCAGCGCCACCAGGGAACACGGCGGCGATCTGATCTTCATCCAGGGCCACTGCGCGCCGGGCATCTATGCGCGCGCCTATTTGATGGGGCAGCTCTCCGAGGAACAGATGCTGAATTTCCGCCAGGAGGTGGACGGCAAGGGGCTGTCGTCCTATCCGCATCCGTGGCTGATGCCCAATTTCTGGCAATTTCCCACCGTCTCCATGGGACTCGGCCCGCTGATGGCCATCTACCAGGCCCGCTTCCTGCGCTACCTCGAGGATCGCAGCCTGGTGGAGCGCAGTGATCGCAAGATCTGGGCCTTCATGGGTGACGG
>CAYMXG010000468.1:0-2119 GCA_964394115.1 uncultured Enterobacteriaceae bacterium
TGCTGGACCAGGTGGCCTATGCCTGTGCGGCGCGCTACTGCAAGAGTTACGTGGTCACCCTGTTGCTGGACCAGGTCACGTTCAAGGAATCCATTCGTGTCGGCGAGCTGGTGTCCTTTCTCGCCAATGTGAATTATGTCGGCAAGACCTCCATGGAGGTCGGGGTCAAGGTCATCGCCGAGGACTTGCGCACCAAGTCCAAGCGCCATACCAATTCCTGCTACTTCACCATGGTGGCCATCGGCGAGGACGGCAAATCGACCCCTGCGCCGCCTCTGGAAATCAATACAGAGTTCGAGCGCAAGCTGAATGAAGCCGCCCAGATGCGGCGCGAAATGCGGCGTGAGATTGCGCGCCGTAACGAGGCCATCACCAGCGGCATGCCGGAACCGGACTTTCGCATTCGTTGATGCTCCCCGGCTGCACTATTAAAGGAGTGTCCCCGCGCTGGGCCCTGATCGTGCATGGCGGCTTTTTATCGCCCCAGCGCGCGCAACAGGTGGCCGTGGTACAGGAGGCCCGGGCTGCGCTGATCGCGGCAGTGCGCGCCGCCGGGGCCATCCTGGATCGCGATGGGTCGGGCATGGATGCAGTCGAGGCGGCCATAATGATCCTGGAAGATTGTCCCCAGTTCGACGCCGGCCGTGGCTCGGCGTTGACCGCCGAAGGGGGCGTGGAGATGGATGCCGCGATCATGCGCGGCCAGGATCTCGCGGCCGGCGCCGTGGCGGGCGTGACCCGCGTGCGCAATCCCATCCGCGCGGCGCGTGCCGTGCTGGAACATTCAACGCATGTGTTGCTGCAAGGAACGGGTGCCGACCAGTTCGCCCGGCAACAGGGGCTGGACGAGGCCACGCTGGCGTATTTCGTCACTGATCGCGCGCGCGATCATTTGCGCGCGTTCCAGCAGCAGGCCGTCCCGGCAAATAATGACCTGGGCACCGTGGGTTGCGTGGTTCGGGATGCCGGCGGCCAGATCACGGCCGGCACCTCCACCGGCGGCATCACCAACAAGCTGCCTGGCCGCATCGGAGATTCGCCGCTGATCGGCGCCGGCACCTATGCGGACAGCCGTGTGTGCGGCGCGTCGGCCACGGGCCAGGGCGAATACTTCATTCGCATTGCAGCCACCCATACGCTGTGTGCCCTGATGGAAATGAAGGGACTGGACCTGGACACCGCCATGGAGCAGGTGATCCGGCAGCGGCTGTCCGCGCTGGGAGGAAAGGGCGGCATGATTGCGCTGGATCCGGCCGGCACGCTGGTGGCACGGGCCAATATCCCGGGACTGATGTTTGCTGCGCTGCGGTCAGATGGAGTAAGTCTGACTGCGTTTGACGACGATGTGGGTTCTGGCCATGATGCAAGTGAGAATCATGAGCACTGAACCGAAACTCGTCCGCGGCCTCGGCCTGCTGGATTCCACCATGATCGTGGCTGGATCCATGATCGGTTCGGGCATCTTCCTGGTGTCCGCCGACATGGCGCGGCAAGTGGGCGCTCCCGGCTGGTTGCTGGTGGCCTGGCTCATTACCGGACTGCTGACCATCACCGCGGCCCTCAGTTACGGCGAACTGGCCACGATGATGCCCAAGGCGGGCGGTCAGTACATTTATCTGCGCGAAGCGCTCTCACCGCTGTGGGGATTCCTGTACGGCTGGACGCTGTTCGCGGTCATCCAGGCCGGCACCATCGCCGCGGTGGCCATCGGCTTCGCCCGGTACCTGGGCGTGTTGATCCCGTCCGTATCCGAAACCAATTATGTGATTGCACCCATCCATCTCGGTTCCACCTACGCGATCTCCATGTCCGTGGTGCAACTGGTGGCCGTGCTCATGATCGTCGTGCTCACGTGGATCAGCATTTACGGCCTGCGCTGGGGCAAGCTGGTGCAAAATCTGTTTACGTTCGCCAAAATCGGGGCGTTGCTGGCGCTGGCGTTGTTCGGCATTGCGCTGGGCTGGCAGGCGGATATCGTCAGCGCCAATTTCTCGGATTTGTGGACCGTGCGCGGCACCTTGCAGGAAGTGGGCCCGGCGATCACCGCGCTCACGGTGCCCTTCGGTCTGTTCATTGCCCTGTGCGTTTCACAGACCAACTCGCTGTTTGCGGCGGACGC
>CAYMXG010000469.1:0-2115 GCA_964394115.1 uncultured Enterobacteriaceae bacterium
CCGAACTTGTGCAGGTCCGCGGAAATGGATTTCACCTGCGGCAGCCGGAAATCCCACACCGGCATGGGCCGGCCCAGCTTCTCGTAAAACGGCGCCAGATACCCGCCGACGCAGGCATCCACGTGCATCCATAGATTGTTGTTGCCGGCGAGTTCGGCGATTTCCGCCAGCGGGTCATAGCGTCCGAAGGACCAGCACGGCGCGGAGCCCACGATGCACACCGTATTCTTGTTGATGGCCTTCTTCATGGCATCCAGGTCCGCGCGGTAGTCCTCCCGCAGCGGCGTGCGCACGGACTTCAGCCCGAAGTAATGGCAGGCCTTGTCGAAGGCCGCGTGGGCCGAATACGGCATCAACACCTCCGGCGCCGTCGCGCCGGGCTTGTGCACCCTGGCCCATTCCCGCGCCGCGTGAATGCCGCAGTAGATGCTGTCCGAGCCGCCACTGGTGGGGCTCGCAGTGGAATCCGCATGCGGATGGAACAGGCTCGTGCACATGCGCATGAGTTCCCCTTCCACGTCGCCGATATAGGGCAGGTACATGGAGAAGAACGCGTTGTCCGAGAGGAACTCCACGTAGGCTTCCAGTCCCACCTGTTGCACTTCCGGGGGCGGACGGAACGCCCGCGTCCAGTGACCGCGGATCGGATCCAGCTTGCTGCGCGCCAGGCGCGTGCGGATCTGTTCGCGGGACAAGCCCGTGACAGGAAGGCCGGTAACTGCAGGTGTATCACCCATGGCAGGTTGCTCCTCGTGGAACACGCAACGGCGCTGCGTGTTTTTATTATAGTATTTTAAACAATACTATAAATTTAATGGACTGCCAACGAAATGCAGCGAATGCCGAAAGGCACCGGAGGCTAACCGGCCAGGCTCAGGGTCGCCAGGGTTGGAACATGGTGCGCACGAGATCCTCGATGTCGCTGAAGACCCGTTTCGCGGGGAGGTTCTCGTGGGTGATGTAAAGCATGTACTCGTGGTTGAACGCGGCGAACACAATGGTGGCCATGCGCTTCACATCCGCCTTCGGGTGCAGGCGGCCACGCAACTGCAGGGCGCGCAGCAGGTCGCGGAATTGCTGCTCGGCCTGCTTGTCACTCCAGTCCACCAGTTGCTGGATGATGCCGGTCGCCCCGTTGAGCGTCGGCAACGTCAGCGCGCGCAGCAACTTGCGAAACCGCCAGTTGTCGAAGGCCGTCTGGAAATTGCGCACGATGGCCAGCACGGCGTCGGCCGGGTCCTCCGGGGGCTCGGCGATGACTTTCTCGTTCAGCGCCCAGACACGATGCAGATCCGGCGTGATGAGTTCATGCACCATCCCTTCCTTGGTGCGGAAGTAGTTGTAGACCGTGGCCACGCCGACGCCGGCCTTCTCCGCCACGGCCTCCATGGTGGTGGCCGAAAATCCCGACTGTTCGAACAGGCGCGCGGCGGCGGCCAGGATGCGCCGGCGGCGCTCGTGCTTGGATTGCTCGCGGGTCGTGCCGGAGCCTTTGGTGGTCTTCTTTTTCCGGGCCATGGGTGGAGACTCTAACGCAAGGGGACCGGCCCTGGCAGGGGTCGGCGGCTTGCGTCGGCTAGTATTTATAGTATATCGTCTTTTACTATAAGTTATTTCACCAGGGGATGATTTCGCCATGGCTGCAAATTCCAATTCGCCGCGCGTTGTGCTGCTGGTTCTGATGGGCGCCTTCCTGGTTCCCGCCTGCGCCGATGTCATCGAGGAAATCGTGGTTACCGCGCAGAAGCGCGAACAGAGCCTGCAGGACGTGGGCATTTCCGTGACCGCCTTCAGCGGCGAGCAGTTGCATGAACTCGGTCTCACCGGCACCGACGAAATCTCGCAGCAGACACCGGGCTTGTTGTTCACACTGCCGGGCGGTTCGGCATCCATCGGCTTCCCCGCCATCCGCGGCGTATCGCAAAACGATTTCGGGCCGCACCAGGAAGTGCCCAATGCCATTTACGTGGACGAGGCCTACCTGTCCTTCAACGGCGCCATCCAGCACCAGATGATGGACCTGGAACGCGTGGAGGTGCTGCGCGGCCCGCAGGGCACGTTGTTCGGGCGCAATGCCACCGGCGGCCTGATTCACTATCTGAGCCGCAAACCCAC
>CAYMXG010000470.1:0-2114 GCA_964394115.1 uncultured Enterobacteriaceae bacterium
ACGTTCCCGTCTTCCACGCCACGCGCCAGTTCCGTCCGCGGCTGCCATCGGGCAGTCCGTCAGGACGGGGCGCCGACCGCAGCATGTCCAGCACCAGGAATGCCGCCTCATCGGATAACAGTTGCACCCCGTCCGGGTTGGGTGCGGATCGTCGGTACCGCAAAGGCTTGAATACGCCACCATTGCCCAGCATGGCGTACAGGCCGGCCAGTTCTTCCATGCTCAGGTCACCGCCGCCCAGGGCGAGCGCCAGTCCGTAATGGGATTCGGATCGCAGGCGCGAGATGCCCGCGCTTTTCAAGAAACCATGCAGCGAGGGTTGCCGCACCTGTGTCGCGAGCCAGACCGCAGGCACGTTGCGGCTGCGCACCAGCGCATCGCGCGCGTGCACCGGTCCGGCAAACCGGCCGTCGAAGTTCTCCGGTGTAAATGGTCCGAAGGCGGTCGGCGCGTCCTTGAGGATGGACAGCGGATGAATCAGGCCCTGATCCATGGCCAGGCCATACAAAAACGGTTTCAAGGTTGAACCCGGCGAGCGTTTGGCCAGCACGCCATTAACCTGGCCCGCAATCGCGGCATCAAAATAATCCGCCGATCCCACCAGCGCCTTGACACTGAGGTCGCGACGATCCACCAGCAGGGCGGTTGCATTCACAATACCGACACCGCGCCGTTCATCCACATATTGGCGCAGCAACCGCTCCATCAGGCCCTGCAGGCGCAAGTCGATGGTGGTGTCTATGGAGGTGGCGCCGCTGAATTCCGTGAACAGCTGATCGGTCAAATGGGGCGCCAGGAAAGGCAACTGCGAACGGCTGCGCGCCGCCACCGGCAACGCGGCGGACAATTCGGTTGACTCGGATCGCGGGTGTGAGTCGCGCCAGCGGCCGGCCAGTTGCTGGCGCGCGAACTGCAGGTCCGCGCCGAAATCCGATCGCCCGGAGGGGTCTTGCGGCAACACCGCCAGCGCCAGGCTTTCCGCCACGGACAGTTGGGCGGCGTTTTTCCCGAAATAGATGCGCGCGGCGGCTGCGACGCCCTCGATGTTACCGCCCATGGGCGCCAGGTTGAGATAGGTCTCCAGGATCTCCTGCTTGCCATGGCGCGCCTCAATCCACAGGGCCATTGCGATCTGTTGCAGCTTGCCGGGGATGCGCCGCGTGTTGAGACGGTAAAGCCGCCGGGCCAATTGCATGGTCAGTGTCGATCCGCCCTGGCGCGAACCGGCCCAATACGTCGACCACGCTGCGCGTGCCAGCGCCGCCGGATTCACACCGGGGTGCCGGTGGAAATGGCGATCCTCCTTCAGCAAAATCGCTTCGACGGTACTCGGCGCGATCAGGCGCAACGGTGTGTGCAGCCGGTACTGTCCATCCGCGGCCAGGGTCATGCGCATGAGCGCGCCGTCAGTGGCCAGCGCAACGCGGGAATAGGGGATGCCTTGCGCCAGGGGATCAGCGGGGAGGATGCGCAGAAGTGCCAGGGTCAACGCGACAGATGTCAGGACACAGGCCCAACCGAGCCAGTGCCTGGAGCAGCGCTGAAAAATTCTATTGGCAAGGTTCAGCATGTCAGGAGTTATTGCACGTCATTCCGGGCCAGGGTCCGCAGGACCCGGGATCCGGAATCCAATTGGGATTAAAGCGGAAACTGGATTCCGGATAACCGCCTTGCGGTTTCCGGAATGACGGGGGGGGATTCAGCATCTGTGTGGGTCTCGTCCCTCGTCAAGGTTTGGTGATGGTCAATGTCGCCCCCGTCCCACGCCCCTGCATCGTGCGGTCATACATGCCTTCAACATAAGGCGGCGGCGCGGCGAAGGCGCCGGCATTGGTGGCGCGTACGCGATAGACAAACGTCCCGGCAGCATGGGAAAGATTGCCATACAGCACCACCCGGTCGTCACGCACATCGGCGTAATCCGGGTACCAGTCATTTCGATCCGGTTCCCCGATGGGCGGCTGCCAGGTGGCGGGTTCTTCGGTGTCTTCGGATTCCATTCCTTCCTCCTGCATGCCTTCCGCACCGCTGTCGGCGGCCGCCTCACGGGGTACCTCGGCCGGCGGGTTGAATACGGGTTCCACGCCCCCGGGCAGCAGATCCACAACGGCAAT
>CAYMXG010000471.1:0-2108 GCA_964394115.1 uncultured Enterobacteriaceae bacterium
ATTGTATTCAATTAGTTGGTGGATTACGGCGCGCGTTGCGCGCCTAATCCACCCTACGACCATTCAAGATGCACCATTCGTGGATTGTAGGGTGGATTAGGGGCGTAGCCCCGTAATCCACCAACCTGTTCTACACACGCGGTTCGGCATCCAGCCGCACGGCGATGCCTTCCAGTTCCGGCGACGGCGCGGAGAACTGCGCCATCACCGCCGGATCGTGGCCCGGGATGATGTAGCGCGGATCGTCCGCCAGTTCCCGCAGCCGCTTCCAGCCATCCACCATCTCCGTGACATCGGCAACAATGGGAAACGGTCGGCCCTCGTTCATGTTGGCAAGGTAATGACTGGCGTCCGAGGCCAGCACCAGCCACCCGACCCGCGTCCACAGCCGCACCACCTGCAGTCCTTTCGTGTGACCGCCGACGTGATGCACGGAGATCCCCGGCGCCAGCGTCGCGTCGCCGTCGTGAAATTCCACGCGCCCGGCATACACATTGCGCACCATTGCTGTCACCTCGTCCACCTCGTAAGTACCGGAAAAGAACGGCAATGCCATGTAACGCCCGGTGGCATAGGCCAGCTCGCGGTCCTGGAGGTGAAAACGCGCCTTCGGGAACTGGTCGAAATTGCCGACGTGGTCGTAGTGCAGGTGCGTGATGATTACATTTTCGATCGTCGCTGCATCCACGCCGAGCCGCTTTAGCCCCTCCAGCGGCGAGCGCAGGAACTCCCGCTTGCGCCGCAGCGCCGCGTCGGCGTTGAAGCCGGTGTCCACGACCCAGGCCTCCTTGCCGCGGCGCGCGAGCCAGACGAAATAATCCATGTGCATCGCGCTCTCGTGCGCGTCGCCGCCGATGAAATTTTCCGCCGCCCTGCGTGCCACCGTCGCGTAGCGGATGGCGTATACCTCCCACGGATGCAGTTCACTCATCGGCGACCTCCCCGGCGAGGGATTCCAGGTACTTCGCGATCTCGGTGTGGTCGGCGCGCGGCCCGAGCTGCTGTTCGGCCCGGTTCCAGGTGTCCGACACCGTCTGCAGCAATTCGTGGGGTGCGCCGTTGGCGCGCGCGAGTTCGAGGGCGAGGCGCACATCCTTGGCCATCAGGCCGAGGGCGAAGCCGGCGTTGAACGTGCCGGACAGGATGAACTTCGGGTACTTGTACTCCGTGCTGTAGCTGCGGCCGGAGGAGTGGTTGAGGATCTCCACCATCGTCTTCGGTTCGATGCCGAAGCGCGTGCCGGCGATGATGCCTTCCGCCGCCGATGCCAGGTGGGCCGCCGACAGGTAATTGTTGAGGGCCTTCATTGCATGCCCGGTGCCGGGTCCGCCGGTGGGGAACACGCAGCCGAACACATCGAGGAGGGGCCGGCAGCGTTCCACTACCGGCGTTTCGCCGCCGGCCATGACCGCGAGCGTGCCGTCCAGGGCTTTTGCCACGCCGCCGGACACCGGTGCATCCACCAGGTGCACGCCGCGCCCCGCCAGAACCGCACCGAGTTCGCGCGTGCCCACCGGCGCCGACGACGACATGTCAATGACGACCGCATCGCGCTGCAATCCCGCGGCAATGCCATTCGCACCGAGCACCACGTCGCGGACAATGTGGCCGTCCGGCAGCATCGTGATGACGACGCGGCACGCGCCGCCGAGGACAGCCAGATTCGGCTCGTGCCGGCAAGGTGTGCCATCGGCGAAGCGGGCGACGGCGGCCCCGTCGACATCCGCCACCACGAGTTTGTAACCGGCCGCAGCCAGGCGCCGGGCCATGGGTGCACCCATGTTGCCGAGGCCCACGAAGCCGATGGCCTCGGGAGGCGTGACGCTATCCACCATGTTCGGCCAGCACCTTGCCTGCGGCGCGGAAGCTGTCGATTGCCGCCGGTACGCCGCAGTAGATCGCGGTCTGCAGCAGCACCTCGCTGATTTGCGCCGGCGTCACGCCGTTGTTCAGCGCGCCGCGCACGTGGGTCTCGACTTCGTGCAGGCGCCCCAGCGCGGTCAGCATCGCGAGGTTGATCATGCTGCGTTCCTTGCGTGACAGCCCCTCGCGTCCCCACACCGCGCCCCAGCAATATTCATTCACCAGTTCCTGCATCGGGCGGTTGA
>CAYMXG010000472.1:0-2102 GCA_964394115.1 uncultured Enterobacteriaceae bacterium
CTGGCAGAAAATTGCTCCTGCATTTTCTGCACTTCCGCCATCCATGGCGGTCGTACGCCGCTTGTGTCGGGAACACACAAGCGGCGGTGTCGGACGTACGGTACGCCGCTTGTGCAGGGAGCATGCAGGCGGCGATTGGTGCCAACTGAACAATCGAGTATCAGCCAATGAAGTTCGTGGACGAAGCAACCATACGCGTGGTGGCCGGCAAGGGCGGCAGTGGTTGCGCCAGCTTTCGGCGCGAGAAATTCATTCCCTTTGGCGGGCCGGATGGCGGCGATGGTGGCGATGGCGGCAGCGTGTACCTGGTGGTGGATGAAGGGTTGAATACGCTGGCGGATTTTCGCCATGCCCGCCGGTTTGAGGCGAAGAACGGCCAGCCGGGCATGGGCCGGGACCGTTTTGGCAAGGGTGGTGCGGATCTGGACGTGCGCGTGCCCCTGGGTACGATGGTTTACGACGCCGAGACCGGGGAACTGATCAGTGACTTGATCCACGCTGGACAGCGATTGTTGGTGGCCAAGGGTGGGCGTCGTGGCCTGGGCAATCTCAATTTCAAGACCAGCACCAACCGGGCACCGCGCAAGGCCACCAAGGGCTTTCCAGGCGAACAGCGCGAGTTGCGGTTGGAAATGCAGGTGCTTGCAGATGTAGGCCTGCTCGGCCTGCCCAATGCCGGCAAGTCCACATTAATCCGGCAGGTCACGGCGGCACGGCCAAAGGTGGCAGCGTACCCGTTCACGACGTTGTACCCGCACCTGGGCGTCGTGCGCCTTGGTTCGGAGCAGAGCTTTGTCATCGCCGATATTCCCGGCTTGATTGAAGGGGCGGCGGAAGGTGCCGGGCTGGGGATTCATTTTTTGAAACACCTGTCCCGCACCCGGTTGCTGCTGCACCTGGTGGATGCCGGCATCCAGGACGACGGGCCTTCTATTGCCGAGCAGGTGCGCGTAGTGGAGGCGGAGCTGCGTTCCTATGACAAGGAATTGTTCAAACGCGAGCGCTGGCTGGTATTGAACAAGTTGGACCTGATGCCGGAGGATGAGGCAGAAAAACTGCGGCGCAAGCTGGCCCGCAGCATCGGCAAGAAGCACAAGTTGTTCCTGATCTCTGCTGTCACCGGCTTCGGATGCAAGGAGTTGATGTTCGCCATTCAACGCTGGATCGAGGCCCATCCGCACATCCGCGCAAGCAGGATACACACCGAATGAATAAGACGCAGGCAGCCGCCCGCGGGATTCAACGCCTGGTCGTGAAACTGGGCAGCGCACTGCTGACCCATGAAGGCTGCGGGCTGCGCGAAGACACGCTCGGCCAGTGGGTGACCCAGATCATGGAGTTGCGCCAGGCCGGCATCAAGACATTGGTGGTTTCCTCAGGCGCCGTGGCCGAAGGGGTTACGCGCCTTGGCTGGCAGCGGCGGCCCCATGCCCTGCATGAATTGCAGGCTGCCGCCGCCGTGGGCCAGATGGGGCTTATCCAGGCCTATGAACAGTGTTTCCAGAAGTATGGCGTGCGCACGGCCCAGATCCTGTTGACACACGAGGACGTGGCTGACCGGCGCCGCTACCTGAATGCGCGTTCCATGCTGCGCACTCTCGTGGACCTTGGCGTGGTGCCGGTGATCAATGAAAACGATTCCGTGGCCACTGAGGAGATCCGTTTCGGGGACAATGACACCCTCGCGGGCCTGGTGGCGAACCTGGTGGATGCCGATTTGCTGGTAATCCTCACCGATCAACAGGGCCTGTTCGATGCCGATCCGCGCACGAATCCGGAAGCGCGATTGATCAGCAACGCTGACGCCGGCGATCGCGCTTTGGAACGTTTTGCCGGAGAGGGCGGCAGTCTCGGTCGTGGCGGTATGCTGACCAAGCTGCGCGCCGCCGCCGCGGCGGCCAAGTCGGGAACGGATACGGTGATTGCCTCCGGCCTGGAAGATCAGGTTCTGACCCGGATCGCCCGCGGTGAAGCGATCGGAACATTGTTGCGCGCCGGGCAGGCGCCACTGGCAGCGCGCAAGCAATGGCTTGCGGCCCAATCACATCTGGGTGGTGCGCTGGTGCTGGACGCGGGCGCCGTGCGGGTATTGCGACAAAGCG
>CAYMXG010000473.1:0-2079 GCA_964394115.1 uncultured Enterobacteriaceae bacterium
TCCCGAAAGCAGTGCTCTACCAGTCTGAGCTACACCCCGAATTTGGAGTTGTTGACGAATCAACTCCAGTTACGACTCAAAATGTTCTTTCGACGGCGAAGCGGGCCAGTCCTTCCAGGGCGCCGCGGTGAGCCGTCTGCGGGATTGTCGCGAGGGCTTCCACGGCCTTCCCGGCCTCGGCCCGCGCGCGCCGCGCAGTGTACGCAATAGCCCCAGTTGATTCAATTGCTTCCAGCACCTGCTGCAGGCTCTTCAGTCCGCCATCACGCAGCGCCGTGCGGATCACATTGGCCGCGTTATCCGTGCCATTCCACATGGCATACAGCAGTGGCAGCGTGGGTTTGCCTTCCGCCAGATCAGCACCGATGTTTTTACCCAGATCGGCATTGTTGGGACTGTAATCGAGCACGTCGTCAATCAGCTGGTAGGCGACGCCAAGGTGGCGGCCATAGGTCGCCATGGCGCTTTCGATCGTCTGGTTGCTGCCGGTAATTACTGCACCCAGTTGCGCGGCGGCCTCGAACAATTTTGCCGTCTTGTTATGAATGACCTGCAGATACCGGGCCTCGGTGGTTTCCGGGTCGTGGCGATTGAGCAGCTGCTGTACCTCTCCCTCGGCGATGGTATTGGTGGCACTGGCCAGGATCTCCATGACGCGCATGGAACCGGCCTCCACCATCATCTGAAACGCGCGCGAGTACAGGAAATCACCGACCAGTACGCTGGCTTCATTGCCCCAGCGTTGATTGGCGGTGGCCTGTCCGCGGCGCAAGAGGGACGCATCCACCACGTCGTCGTGGAGCAGCGTGGCGGTGTGGATGAACTCGATTATGGCGGCAAGATTGATGTGTTGTTGCCCGCGGTAGCCGAGCGCTCCGGCGCTGAGCAGGACCACGGCGGGCCGCAGCCGTTTGCCGCCGCTGTTGACGATATAATGTCCGAGCTGATCGATGAGGCCAACCTCGGAATGCAAACGATCCTGGATCAGCGCGTCCATGCGGGCCATTTCGGTGGCAATCAAGGCCCGCATGGTCGCGAGGTCAGAATGCTGCTCAAGGTTGGCGGAAGGCATCGACAAAGGGGATTCCTGTGGGGAGGCAGCGCATTTTGCCAACCCGTTCAAAGGATTGCCATGTAAAGGTCCCGCCTTTCCCGGCCGCGGTCTGCTGGCGTGGACGGGAATAGTGAAAAAGGTGATATTTCCACTTGAATCAATGGGTTCAAGCCCTTAGAATCTGCGCCCTTCTTATATACCCAACCCCCGGCAGTTCGGCAGGAGAAGTCCATGTACGCGGTCGTCAAGACTGGAGGCAAGCAGTATAAAGTGAAGGAAGGCGACGTCATTCGCGTCGAGCTCCTCAATGCCAAGGAAGGTGACAGCGTACGCCTGGATAGCGTGTTGCTTCTGGGTGATGGCGATCAGCTCACCGTGGGCAGCCCGATGATCAAGGGCGCCGCCGTGACCGCCACAGTGCGCGGGAAGGTGCGTGGCGAAAAGGTGCGCATCGTCAAGAAGCGCCGCCGCAAGCACTACGAGAAAGTGCAGGGCCACCGTCAGTCGTACACGGAACTGGCGATTACCGGCATCAGCAAGTAAATCGGCAAGCCCTGAACCAGTCCAGCCCGGACTTGTCAGGGATTGCTTCAGCAACGGAGATTGAGTCATGGCACATAAAAAAGCTGCGGGCAGTTCCCGCAATGGACGTGATTCCGAATCAAAGCGACTGGGTGTAAAGCGCTTTGGCGGCGAGGCAGTCCTGGCCGGTAATATCCTGGTACGCCAGCGCGGCACCAAGGTTCGCCCCGGCGCAAACGTGGGTTGCGGGCGTGATCACACGCTGTTCGCTCTGAAGGACGGCCAGGTAAAGTTCCAGATCCGCGGACCGGAAAGCCGCATGCATATAAGCGTGGTCGCGAACTGAACGTTGCGTTTTGGTTCAGCAGGAAAGACCCCGCTCTAACGCGGGGTTTTTTATGTACATGGATGTACTGTATACCGCGTGTGCAGGAGCACACACGCGGTAATGTACATGGACGTACTGGCAGAAAATTGCTCCTGCATTTTCTGCACTTCCGCCA
>CAYMXG010000474.1:0-1346 GCA_964394115.1 uncultured Enterobacteriaceae bacterium
ATTTCCGCGGCACTGCAACGGCTATGATGCCACGTGTGCATACCGCACCACCCCGACCCAGCACGACCGACGCCGATGTATCGCACAATTTCACAGTCTGGAGCCTGGTTCATGTTCGCCCTGGCGACCGCTGCGAACGCGGCGCCGGCTACTACCGGCGATGACCTGGCCGCCGCCTACCAGCGCGCGGCGGACTACCTCCAGTTCCGCGTGCCGACGTGGCTCACGCACCATGAGACCTGGGCGGCCGCCTGGTCCGATGACGGCCGGCGCTTCGCCTGGCGCACGGTGGGCCCGGCGGGCGAACACTGGCAGGTGGGCGATGCGGAGACCGGCGCGGTGGCACCCAGCGGGAGCCAACCGGATTTCGCCGTCCTGCGGCACCCGGATATCAACCTGTCGCCGCGCGGTGATGCCGGCATCGGCCTCGAACAGTTCAACCTGTGGCGCGTGGATGCCTCTGGCACACGCCGTGCGCTGACCACCGACGGACGCGAGGAACGCTGCTACGCCGCGCAGTACGCCTTCGGCGTCATTGAGAACTGGGAACGAGAAGCGTTGCACGGCCCCATGCGGCCGGCGCGGGGTGTCTGGTCGCCGGACGGCCGCTGGTTTGCCACCTGGCGCTACGACCATGGTCATGCACGTCCGCAGTATTACTGGCGCGCGGTCGGTGAGGAAGGGTATGGCGGGCGTCCGGAATTTGTGGCCCAACCGGCTCCCTACCCAGGCGATGAGCACGACGCATTTGCCGAACTCGTTCTCGTGGACATGGATGCCGGCAGCGTGCGCGTCGTGGCCGATGTCACTTTCAGAACACTGGTGGATCCCGTGGCCGCCGGGTTGCTGCAATGGTCCGCCGACAGCAGCGCGCTGTACTTCCTCGACGAGGGCCGCGGCCTGCGGGACGTCACGCTGAAACGGCTGGACCCGGCCGGTGACTCCATCACCAGCCTGTACAGGGAAAGCTCGGATACCTACCTGATGCTGAGCGGTTCTCGTTACCCGGCGATCTGGGCCGTGCTCAACGGCGGCCGCGACCTGCTCTGGTTTTCCGAGCGCGACGGCTGGGGCAACCTGTACCGCATCAACCTTGCCACCGGTAAGGCGCGCAACGCGATCACGCGGGGCATGGGCGTCGTGCGCCAGCTGGTGCGCCTCGACGAAGCGGGGGGCTGGGTCTATTTCCTTGCCAACGGCCGCCAGCCCGGCGTGGACCCTTATTTCCGCCAGTTCTACCGCGCCCGCCTCGATGGCCGCCACGTCCAATTGCTGACTCCGGAACCGGCCGACCATATGGTGTCGTTGCCGCCGCGGGGCGATAAATTCCTGGACATACAGTCCGC
>CAYMXG010000474.1:1356-2063 GCA_964394115.1 uncultured Enterobacteriaceae bacterium
TTCTATGAGCAGAACAAACTCGGCTTTATGGATCCGGAACGCATCCGCGTGCGCGACGCGGATGATCGGTACGACGTTTACGTTTCGGTATTCCGGCCCGGCGATTACGACCCGGCCCGAAGCTACCCGGTGCTGGATTTCATCTACGGGCTGTCCAGCCTCGCGGAAACGCCATACACATTCCCGCCCGGTGCTGACCACGAACTCGGCACCTATTACTGGCGCGCACAGAGCGTGGCCGAGGTCGGTTTCGTCGTCGTCATGCTGGATGCGCCGGGCACACCGCTGCGCGGCCATGAGTACGCGCGCCAGTCCTACGGCGCCGGGCACGTGGACTCCACGCTGCGGCACCACGTGGCGGCAATCCGGCAACTGGCGGCGCGCGACAAGTCGCTGGACCTGGAACGCGTCGGCATCTTCGGCCATTCCGGCGGCGGTTTCACGTCCACGCGCGCAATGCTGTTCTACCCGGACTTCTTCAAGGTGGCCGTGTCTTCCGCCGGCTCCCATGACCTGGTGCGCATGTACGGCCCGGAATGGGGTGACCGCTATATCGGCCCCTATGAAGGCAACAAGGATATCTATGCACAGTTGTGCAACGCCCATTATGCCGACCGGCTGCGCGGCAAGCTTCTGCTCGCCCATGGCGAAGCGGACAGCGAAGTTACCATCGCCATGACCCAGCAGCTGGTGCATGCACTCATTGC
>CAYMXG010000475.1:0-2060 GCA_964394115.1 uncultured Enterobacteriaceae bacterium
CGAAAAACCGGACGCCTCCATGGATGGAGGCGGTACGGGTACATGGATGTACCCGGTAGGGTCGAGCCGGGAGCGGAGACCGAGGGCGACGCCGGGAACCAAAGCCGAGTGTACACGCCAGTACATGAGGATATTGAGGAGGCGAGCAACGCAGTTAATGGCAAGCGTAGTAGTTTTGCATCAACCTGCTAAGGCATTCACGTTCTGGAGAGTAGCTGATGAACGATCCGTATTTGCTGCACATATTCAATCCGACGAAAAACGTCAGCCCATTTGACGTCAACATGGCTTACGAAGCGGCGTTTGACGGCGTGATCCCATATGCAAATGTGACGCTGGAAGAAATCCATGCGCTGACCCAGGACACGATCTTCTCGCGCGGCCCGACCGGGGTAAAACGCACCGGGATCTTTATCGGCGGGCGCGAGTTTGGCCTCGCCATGGATATGTTGCAGCGGGCCCGCGCTGCCATGGTGCCGCCATTTGAGGTGTCGGTCTTTGCGGATCCCAGCGGCGCAATCACGACGGCGGCGGCGCTGCTTGCCTGCATCGAGGCCGCGACGAAGAAATCCACGGGCGGCGACCTGAAAGGCAAAAAGCTGCATATTTTTGGTGGCACGGGGCCGGTGGGTATCTGCGCCGGGATCCTGGCCGAAAAATGCGGAGCGCAGGCGTTTCTTGCCAGCCAGCGCGGTCAGTCAGTCGCCAGGGAAGTCGCGGAGGAATATAACCACCGCTTCGAGGTGAATATGCGCGGCACCAGCAGCAGTTCCGATGCTGAGATCCGGCAGATACTGCAGACTACCGACATTATTGTCGGCTCCGCCAAGGCCGGAGTGCGCGTCGTCTCCCGTGCGCAACTCGAAGAGGCCGAAAATCTGATTGTGGCGGCTGATGTCAACGCGGTACCACCGGCCGGAATCGAGGGGGTGGACGTGCATGACTTGGGCAAGCCTCTGGACTTCACGCCGCGCAAGGCGCTGGGTATCGGCGCCCTGGCCATCGGCAATATCAAGTACAAGGTGCATTACCGCATGTTTGAATTGATGAAAGGTTCGGACAAGCCCCTGTTCCTGGATCACGTACGCGCCTTTGAAACCGCGCGGGAGTTCGCCGCCAAGAAACTCCTGGGCGCCTGACAGAACGGAATCCGCGATGCATAAATCCGACACCGACTCCTGGCCCAGCATCAGCGCGCTATCTGCGCCCTTGGTGGAGACTTTGATCTCGCGGCGCCGGGAACTGGGTCTGGGGGTCAGCTACCTGGATCAAAAAGCGACCATAATTGATGCGGGGATAAACAACCCCGGTGGCCTTGAGGCGGGTCGCCGGATCGCAGAAGTGTGTATGGGCGGACTGGGTTCGGTGCGATTGCGCGCCGGGTCGGGTGCGGATACATGGAATTGGTGGCTGGATGTCCATGCCAGCCATCCGGTTCTGTCATGCCTGGGCAGTCAGTATGCGGGATGGAGTCTCACCCATGGAGAAGGCACGCAGGCCTTCAATGCACTGGGCTCCGGACCCGGCCGCGCAGTGGGAAGCAGCGAAAAACTGTTTGAAGAATTGGACTACCGGGATAAACCGGAGTCGACGGTGCTCGTGTTGGAAGCGGACCGTATCCCTCCAGCGAAGCTCGTGTCTGAAATCTCCGAAAAATGCGGGCTTTATGAGGAGCACCTGACGTTTATTCTTACGCCAACCACCAGTCTGGCCGGCGCGGTACAGGTTGTTGCGCGGGTATTGGAGACTGCGTTGCACAAGGCCCATGCACTTGAATTTCCGTTGTCCGCCATCATTGACGGGGCGGGCACTGCCCCGATATGTCCACCGGCGCCGACCCATTTCACCGCCATGAGCCGGACCAATGATGCCATCCTGTTTGCGGGACAGGTGCACTTGTTTGTGCATTGCAGTGACGAGGAAGCCGAGGCGTTGGCAAAAAACCTTCCCAGCAGCACGTCATCGGATTTCGGCCGGCCCTTTGCCGAAGTCTTCAAGGCCGCCAATTTCGATTTTTACAAGATTGACCCGCTGTTATTCAGTCCCGCCTGCGTGGCCGT
>CAYMXG010000476.1:0-2057 GCA_964394115.1 uncultured Enterobacteriaceae bacterium
CCCTGGTCATGGACCAGGTTGGCGTTGGGGAGATCCCCCACGGTGTCGTAATCGAAGTAACGGATCACATTGTGACGCGTGAAACAGCCGCCGGTGACGATGCGGAACTCGATGCCCGCCGCCTTGAGCGCGGCCATGACGCGGCCGCGCGCATCCGCAAGACCGGGATGCAACAACAGCGTGAATGCAAACCAGCTGCTCTCGCCATGCTCGCGCTGGATGAGCAGGCGAGCATCGTCGCGGAACAATCCGGTGAAGTGGGCGGCATTGCGCCGGCGCGCTGCAATCAGTTGATCCAGTTTCTTCAGTTGCTCGATGCCGACTGCGCCCGACAGCTCCAGCGGGCGCGCGTTGAATCCAGGCAGGATGAACCGGTAGGCCTCGAAAAAATCAGCGCCGCGTCGCTGGTACAGTCCGCTGTCAGGCGGCAGGTCCCGGGTCCACCCGTGCGCCCGCAGGGAGCACGCGAGTTGATACAGCTCGTCATCGTCGGTAACCAGCACGCCGCCTTCCATGGTTGAAATGTGGTGGGAGAAAAACGTGCTGAACGTGCCGATGTCGCCCCAGGTGCCGGCATAGCGTCCGTCCAGCCGCGCACCCATGGATTCGCAGTTGTCCTCGAACAGGATCAGGTCGTGCCGGTCACAGAAATCACGCAGCTCCGCCAACGCGGCGGGATTGCCCAGGATGCTGACCGCCACCACCATGCGTGTGCGCGGCGACAACGCGGCCTCCAGCTGGGTCACGTCCATGTTCAGCGTGTGCAGATCCACATCCAGGAATCGCAGGCGCAATCCGTACTGCTGCAACGGGTAATAAGTGGTGGCCCAGGAGACGGCCGGGACGACGACCTCGTCACCGCGCTGCAGCGGCCGGTTGCTGCGGAAAAACAGTGCCGCCACGCCAACCAGGTTGGCCATGGACCCGGAACTCACCATCAACGCATGGCGACTGCCGAAGTAATCCGCAAACCGGCGCTCGAATTCGCGCACCTGCTCGCCCATGGTAAAACGGCCGCTGGCAATGACACGCTGCAACGCAGCGGCCTCGTCCTCGTCCCAGGAAGAACTGGCCAATGGATACGTCACAGGCGCCGTCTCCATGCTGCCTCAGCCGCACAACCCGCGGATGGCCGCGGCGATGGTGCCTTCATTCGGATAGTAGGCCTGCTCCAGTGCGTAGCCGGCCGGGGCGGGGGCATCGGGCAGACCGACGCGGCGGACAGGCGCGCACAACAGATCAAAGCCCTTTTCCGCCACCAGGCAACCCACCTCCGCGCACACACCGCCCAGGGACCAGCCCGGATCGACGACCAGCAGGCGGCCGGTGCGCGCCAGCGATTCCAGGATGATGTCCTCGTCCAGCGGCTTCACCGTGCGCAGATCGATCACGTCGGCGCTGATGCCGGCGCAGGCCGCCGAGTCCAGTGCGCGCAGCGCCAGGTGCAACGTATGTGACGTGCCGACAATGCTCAGGTCGCTGCCGCGGCGCCGGTACACACCCTTGCCGATGGGCACGCGATAGATCCCCTCCGGCACCGCGCCGCTGGCCTTCATCAGCCAGCGGTGTTCCAGGATCACCACGGGATTGTTGTCGGCGATGGCGGCAAGCATCAATCCCTTGGCATCATGGGGCGTGCCTGGCAGCACCAGTTTCAGTCCCGGCACCGACAGCAACAGCCCGTGAATGGCCTGGGAATGCTGGGGCCCGGAACCCCAGCCGCGGCCGATGGCCGCCCACACCACCATGGGCACGCGGTGCCGGCCGCGATCCATGTAATGGACCTTGGCCGCGTGATTGACGAGTTGACTGAATGTCAGCAACAGGAAATCCGGCCGGTTATGCAGCAGCACCGGACGTTGTCCCTGCATCGCGGCGCCGGTGCAAATCCCGGTCATGGCATCCTCCGACAACGGCGTGTCGAAGACGCGGCGCGCGCCAAAGCGCGCGGCCAGGCCCGTGGTCAGGCCGAACATGCCGACCGGGTCGTTCACGCCCTGCCCGAGGACGAACACCCTGGGATCAATCTCCAGCGCCAGCGCCAGTGCCTCCGCCAG
>CAYMXG010000477.1:0-2043 GCA_964394115.1 uncultured Enterobacteriaceae bacterium
GTGCCGGAGTCCCGGCGCGGCGCGCCTGCCGCCGGCGGCATCGGCGTGGTCATCGCCCATTACGTATCGCTGTTGTCGAACTGGAACTACCTGCGGCATGTGCTCATGGGCGGCGCGGCGGTGGCCGTGCAATATGTATTTGCCACCGGCGGTCCGTTTGTCATCGTGGAGCATTTCCGGTTGCCGCTGCCGTATTTCGGCTACCTGCAGGCGTTGCTGGTGGTGTGCTTCGTGGCCGGCTGCCTGGTGGCGGGGCGCTGGGTGCGGGACCTGGGTGCGGCGCGGATACTGGGCATCGGTGTCGCGGCATTCCTGGCCGGGACCGTGTTGATGCTGGTGTTTCACGGGATGGGTCGCGAGACCGCGTGGAGTTTCACCGTCGCGCTCGGCTTCATCGCCTTCGCACTGGGCCCGGTATTCGCCACGGTCCCGATGCTGACCCTGGATGCCACCGGCGTCGACACCGGCGCGGCCGCTGCATTTCTGATTGCCGGCGAGATGGGCGTCGGGTCACTGGGGGCACTCATGGTAGGCGAGCTCTATGACGGCACGTCGCAACCCATGGTGCTGACACTGGCTGCGCTCAGTGGCGTGATGGTCATGGCGTTTACGCTGCGAGCGCGCTAAATCCCACCCCACAAAGCGCCCTCACTCCGGCCCTCACCCCAGCCCACTTCCGCTTGCGGGAGAGGGAGATTACTTCCCTCTCCCTGAGGGAGAGGTCGCCGCGTAGCGGCGGGTGAGGTAACGCAGCGGCCATCCTCTCCACCCCGGGGGAATTGGCCCAATACTCCCTCCGGCATTTGCTATGATCGGCTTGGGAGCATCCGGAGGAGCCCATGAAATTCACCGAAGACCACATGTGGTTGCTGGCGGACGAGGAGGGCATCGTCACGGTCGGCATCACCGATTACGCGCAGCAGCAACTGGGGGACGTGGTCTACGTGCAGTTGCCCCAGGTGGAACAGACGCTTTCTCCGGCGGATGAGGCGGCCATGGTGGAATCGGTGAAAACCACCGGTGAGGTGCGTGTGCCGGTGAGCGGCATCGTCACCGAGGTCAATGAACGCCTCGCCGACAAGCCGGAACTCTTGAACCGCGACCCGCTGGGTACCGGCTGGTTGTTCAGGATGCAGGTGGATGACATGGAACCGCTGACCGAATTGATGGACGAGAATGCTTACGAGGAGTTTACGTCCAATCTGTAACTTGCTGTTTCTCGTGGACGTATTTCGGCAACTTCAGAAATCACTTCATCTGTCCAAATAGAGGCATAGCTATAGGGAGACACTAATTTATATCGTAATCGTCGTACCCGTAAAAGAACGTCACCCCCGCGAACGCGGGGGTCCAGTAAAGCATCCCCTGGATTCCCGCTTGCGCGGGAATGACGAGGGAGCGCGGGAATGACGAATTAATTTCGCGGGAACGACGAATTAATCAGAGTTTCCCTAGCTCTGACTCCTGATGCTTCTGATATTTTCCGGTTTCAACGCTCCGGCACGCCCGGTTTCGGCAGTTGCCCCGTGTTGCGCAGGATGCCCACGAAGCGCGCGAGTTTTTCGCGCTTGAAGGCCTCGACGTCTATTTTCGTGTAGTCGTAGAAACCACGGCCCTCGCGCATGCCCTTGCGGCCCGTTTTCATCATCTCTTCTATTTCCGGGGGCGGCGCATGGCGCGGGGAGTTCAGCGCCCTGGACAGGTTGTGGCCACCGTAAAAAAGAATGTCCACGCCGCCCCAGTCCACGAATTCCAGCACGCCCATGGTGGCGTAGCGCGGGCCGAAGCCGCACATGATGGCCTTATCAATGGCCTCGGCGCTGGCCACGCCTTCAGCCACCATGCGGCAGGACTCGGCCATGATCAGGGATTGCAATCGCGGCACGATGTAGCCCGGCGACGCGGAGCAGCGCACCGGCACCTTGCCGACCGCTTCGAACAACTGCATGATTTTCACGACTGCGGCTTCATTCGTGGCCGGACCGGCACTCACTTCCACCAGCGGGATCAGGAACGCCGGGTTGAGGAAGTGCGTGTTGAGAA
>CAYMXG010000478.1:0-2039 GCA_964394115.1 uncultured Enterobacteriaceae bacterium
GGGGCGCCACCACCGGCCTGGACCGGCACGATGTCGTGCCACGACTGATACAGCGCCGGTCGCAACAGGTCATTCATGGCGGCGTCCACCACGGCAAAATACTTCATGCCGTTTTGCTTCAGGTACTCGACCCGGGTAAGCAGCATGCCCGCATTGGCGACAATGGCGCGGCCGGGTTCGACATGTAACTCGACGTCCACACCTGCGAATGCATCGCACAGCGCCTGCACCAGAATTGCCGGTTCCGGTGGCTGCTCCGCAGCGTGGCGAACACCCAAACCTCCGCCCAGGTCGACGTGATCCACCAGCAGGCCATCGCGCTTGAGTTCGCGCACCAGTTCCGCCATGCGCACGGCCGTATCCTGAAACGGGGCCAGCGTTACGATTTGCGAACCGACGTGACATGCCACGCCGGTCACGCGCACATGCGCAAGACGGCCTGCGTCGTGATAAATCCTCACCGCCTCTTCGCGCGCGATGCCAAATTTGTTTTCCCGCAATCCGGTGGAAATATAGGGATGCGTACCGGGGTCCACGTCCGGGTTCACGCGCAAGGCCACCGGCGCGATTTTACCCAGGCTGCCGGCCACCGCATCCAGCCGTCGCAATTCCGACTCGGATTCGACATTAAAACAGCGGATGCCCGCCTCCAGTGCACGCCGCATCTCGTCGGCGCGCTTGCCCACGCCGGAAAATACGGTTCGTGCCGGCGCGCCGCCAGCCGTGATTACCCGCTCCAGTTCGCCCACGGACACGATGTCGAAGCCGGAGCCCAGGCGCGCCAGCACCTGCAAAACACCCAGTGTGCTGTTGGCTTTCACCGCGTAGCACACCAGGTGTGTACGCTTGTCGAACGCCGTATCAAACGCATGCCATTGGCGTTCAATGGCGGCACGCGAATAGACATAACACGGCGTGCCGAAACGCGCCGCTACATCAGCGAGACTCACCGATTCCATCTGCAGGACCCGGTCGCGATAGGGAAATTCAGTCATGCTGGATGGGATGCGCCTGCCGATGGGGCGCGCAATCCGACGGCGTCCCGGGACCGGATCAACACGACGCGCCCTGAATCAGTTTTGAGACAAGGTTTCGGAAATCGCGGCAGGTTTCTGCGACGTGCCGGGGCGGTACAAATCGCCCTTCTGTCCACAACCTGCAAGCATGGTCAGTGCCAGCGCGAGCAGCAGCATCCGCAGTGCCGGAATGATGCTGGACGCGGTCCACGAAAGGCTCATGAAAAGCTGTTAAGAAACATGTCGCATGAGAATAGCAGATAAGCTGTGGCGTGGCAGCCACAGGGCCACGTCGGTCGGCCCGGCGGCGTGACTGCTTGCATTCGCACTTCAATTTGGGTTGAAATGCGCGCAAGTCACCCCGCGTCAAGGTTCGCAACTCCAGGATGAGCAATCAAATCATTCACGTCACCGACGGCTCGTTTGAGCAGCAGGTCCTCAGCTCCAGCCGCCCGGTCATGGTCGACTATTGGGCCGAATGGTGCGGCCCGTGCCGGATGATTGCACCCATCCTGGAAGAGATTGCGGGCGAATACGCCGACAAGCTCACCGTGGCCAAGATCAACATCGATGAAAACCAGGCCGTTGCCGCCCGCTACGCAGTGCGCGGGATCCCGACCTTGATGATCTTCAAGGATGGCGCCGTGGCCGGCACCAAGGTGGGCGCGCTATCCAAGTCCCAATTGTCGGCCTTTATCGACAGCGTCATTTAGAACCAACGGGCCGCAAAATACTGGACGAACCCGGATCGACGTGCTAACTTATCAACCTAATCAGTCCCAAGTTTCAACCCCTCTAAATTACTAAATCATCCAGTTTCACCCGCATTGGCGCTGCTTGCGTCGTTGCGTTCCCTCAACACAATCCTCCTGCGCCGTAGGTGCCCATGAACCTCACCGAACTTAAACAACAACCAGCATCCGAACTAATCACGCTATCTGAAACCCTGGGCCTGGACGGTCTCGCCCGGTCCCGCAAACAAGACGTCATCTTCGAGATCCTCAAGGCCCAGGCCAAGAAGGG
>CAYMXG010000479.1:0-2033 GCA_964394115.1 uncultured Enterobacteriaceae bacterium
TCAGCACTTCCATGTCCACGATCAGCACCTCTGCCACCTCGCGTGGATTCGGGTTCAAGCGCGGCCGTTGATCGAGCCAGCCCACATAGGGGATGACGTGGTGCCCGGCCACGCTCCAGGCATCGTCCAGGCGTCCCATGACGCGGACATCGGCCGGGTCGATCCCGAGTTCCTCCTGGGACTCCCGCAGCGCGGTGTCCGCCGGGGATGCGTCTGCTTCGTGACAGCGCCCGCCCGGGAACGACACCTGTCCCGGGTGACTGGGCATGTGATCCGGCCGCAACATCATTGCCACTTCCACGCCCCCTGCGTCCGTCGGCCAGAAGGGCAGCAACACCGCCGCGCGGGAAAATTCCGCGGGTAGCACATTCGGCGGAAACGTCTGCGCGTCACGCTCACGGAGCGCGCGCAAACGTTCAAGGAAGTGCTGGTGAAAGGTCATGGATGGCACCGGGAATTATGACCGGTGACTATGACAGAACGAATTATTTGGGGACAGACCCCTCCCCCCGGCCCTCTCCCCGTGGGATAGGGAGGCTGCGCGCGGCGGGAGAGGGGTTGCTTCACACACGCATCAATTCAGTTATGCAGGGTGGGCAGAGCGAAGCACGCCCGAAGGGTGCAGGCCAGGGATGGCCTGCAACAAACCCACCATAACGGCTAGTGGTGGAACTGATCCTCCTCGGTGGACCCGGACAGCGCGGTCACCGAACTCTGCCCACCCTGGATCACCGTGGTCACGTCATCAAAGTAACCGGCGCCCACTTCCTGCTGGTGGCTGGCGAAGGTGTAACCGCGGCTGGCGGCGGCGAATTCCCGCTCCTGCACCATTTCCACGTAGGCCGTCATGCCCTTGGCCACGTATTCCTTCGCCACGTCGAACATGTTGAGCCACATGCTGTGGATTCCGGCGAGCGTGACGAACTGGTACTTGTAGCCCATGGCGCCCAGTTCCTTCTGGAAGGAGGCGATGGTGGCGTCGTCCAGGTTCTTTTTCCAGTTGAAGGATGGAGAGCAGTTATAAGCCAGCAATTTATCCGGGCACTGCTTTTTGATGGCCTCGGCAAAGCGCTTCGCTTCGTCCAGGTCCGGCACCGCAGTCTCGCACCAGAGCAGGTCCGCGTACGGGGCATAGGCCAGCCCGCGATCAATGGCCTGATCCAGACCGGCGCGGGTCACGTAGAACCCTTCCTGGGTCCGTTCGCCGGTGACGAAGCGCTGGTCGCGCGGATCCACATCGGAGGTCAGCAACGCGGCGGCATTGGCATCGGTGCGCGCCAGCACGATGGTCGGCACGCCCATGGTATCGGCCGCCAACCGGGCAGCGACCAGCTTTTGAATGGCCTCCTGGGTCGGCACCAGCACCTTGCCACCCATGTGCCCGCACTTCTTCACCGCGGCCAGTTGGTCCTCGAAATGCACACCGGCGGCGCCGGCCTCGATCATGGCCTTCATCAGTTCGTAGGCGTTCAAAACGCCGCCGAAACCGGCCTCGGCATCGGCAATGATGGGCGCAAAATAATCCACATTGCCCTTGCCCTTCGCGCACTGGATCTCATCGGCGCGCTTGAAGGTGTTGTTGATGCGGCGGACCATGGCCGGCACGGAGTTCACCGCGTACAGCGACTGGTCCGGATACATGGTCTCGCTGGTATTACCGTCGGCGGCAACCTGCCAGCCGGACAGATAAATCGCCTTCACGCCGGCCTTGACCTGCTGCATGGCCTGCCCGCCGGTGATGGCGCCCATGGAGTTTACATACGGCGTCTCGTTCAGCAGCTTCCAGAGCTTTTCCGCGCCACGCCGGGCCAGGGTGTATTCAATCTGGAAACTACCGCGCAGACGCACCACGTCGGCGGCGGAATAGTTGCGCTTCACGCCCTTCCAGCGCGGATTGGTCTTCCAGTCTTTCTCCAGCTTGGTGACTTCGGCATTTGCGCCCATGGCCCACTCCTCCTGCTCCATTGATAATGAAATATTGGGGTCAGGTCTTGCATTCAAGCATAGGCGTTCTGCGTGAACGGATGCTTGAA
>CAYMXG010000480.1:0-2031 GCA_964394115.1 uncultured Enterobacteriaceae bacterium
CGTAGCCTTCAAATTTATCGGTGGGGTCGCGGGAAATCAGGTTCACGGCGCCGGCGATGGTGTTCTTGCCAAAATACACGCCCTGGGGACCGCGCAGCACTTCCATGCGTTCCAGGTCCAGCTGGCCCTGGCGGATCCAGGCGCCCCTGCTGACATAGGTACCGTCAATGAACAGACCCGCGCTGTTCTCGAATCCGCCGTTCTGCGGCGAACTGCCGGTGCCGCGGATATTGATGACCTCACTCAACGCCGCTTCGCCCAGTTTCAGCCCCGGTATGAATCCGGCCATGTCCTGGAGTTCAGTCAGGCCGAAGCGATCGATGGTGTCGCCATCCAGTGCCGTCACGGAAATCGGCACGTCCATCAGGGACTCCTCGCTTTTGCGCGCGGTGACGGTGACTTCCTCCAGCACCGTCCCGGACTCCTGGGAATATACCGCCGCCGTGCACAGCAGCAACAACGCGCCCAAAATCGCCGGATAAATGGAATTACCCCTGCCAATCGCCGTCATACGCCCCCCCGTGTGCCGCACGCCTGCGCGCCGGCCAGCCAGTTAAACATCAAACCATATGATGTTTTGTCGGATCTTATACGCGACTCCAAACCGGGAGTCAAAAGGAACTTCCGGGTGGCGCGGGTGATTCGGGCCGGTGGCGCGCCTGCCCCGCAAATTCCCGCGTGCAACTGCTCCCCGGGCGGGAAATAGGCTAGTATCCGCAAGCCATTGTCATGACCCTGAACATGCGCAAGAAACCGACCCCGAAAAGCCCAATATTCAAACGCCGGCGCGACGCCGTGCCGAAACTGTTGCCCGCCCGGACCGTGTCGGCGGCCAACCGCATCGTCAACGAAATCCGCGAGGCGCTGCTGGCCGGGAAATTCCACTCCGGTGATTTTCTCGGCACGGAAACCACGCTGGCCGGGCATTTCAACGTCGGCCGCTCGCCCATCCGCGATGCGCTGCGCAGCCTGGAAGCCATGGGCATCATCGACATCCGTGTCGGGCTGGGCGGCGGGGTCTACGTGGCCGACGGTAACCCGGACCTGTTCGCGGAGATGCTGGCCATTCAGCTCAAACTGGTGGGGGTCACGCTGGAGGAACTGCTATACGCGATCTGGGCCGTGGAAGGCATGGCGGTGGACCTGGCCATCGACAAGCTCACGCGGAGCGACCTGGAAACGCTGTTCGCGATCCTGAATGATCTGCGCGGATTGCTGGATCGGCCGCAGAAGTTCGTGCTGCGGAGCATGGACTTTCACTCAGCACTGGTGGGCAGTTCCCACAGCCGGGCCCTGATTGCTCAGGCAACCATGCTGCGTTACATCCTGTTCAAGCATTACGCGGAGGTGATTACGCCGCGCGTGGCCCAGGACGTGTTCGGCAGCCTCGAGAAACTCCTGGGGTACATCGACGCCCGCTCCCACGAGGCGGCGAGGGCCCAAGTCAGCGAACATTACCGCATGGCGCGGGATTTCCTGCTGTCCACCCAGCAACCGGTCGCCACGGGATCCGGACGCACGGAATCGAAGCGCCTGCGCCGGCCTTCGCGCCTGCAAATCGACCGCTAGAATCCGAAAATCAGGGGGTCAGAGCCGCGTCGCCAGACCGTAGCCGGAACCGGCGCCAAGCCCGGGGCCGGGATGGGTGGATGCCCCGATGTGAAACAATCCGCGCACCGGGGTTTTGAAATTCCGCATGCCCACCGTGGGACGCCACACCAGCATCTGGTCCAGGCTGCAGGCACCGCCATAGGGGTCGCCGCCGACCAGGTTCACATTAATATGTTCCAGGTCCGCCGGCGACAGTACGCGGCGGGCCAGGATGGTTTCCCGCAGGCCCGGCAGTTGCGCGCAGATCCGATCCACGATCCGATCTGCATAGGCCTCGCGCACCGCGTCAGTCCAGCGCCCGTCGGCAGGAATCGCGATCTTGCCGGCGGCGTCACCGTTGATGCGCGCGGGCAGCTCGAGGATCTGGATCCACAACTGGCCTTTGCCCGCCGGCACGCGGCTGGGGTCCAGCGCCGCCGG
>CAYMXG010000481.1:0-2020 GCA_964394115.1 uncultured Enterobacteriaceae bacterium
GAGAAGGCGGGCGACAAGACCACGCTCGAAGTGCAGCAGCAAATCGGCGACGGCGTGGTGCGCACCATCGCGCTCGGTTCCACCGACGGCCTGCAGCGCGGTCTCAAGGTCAACAACACCGGCGAAGCGATTGCCGTGCCGGTCGGCACTGCCACCCTCGGCCGCATCATGAACGTGCTGGGCGAGCCCATCGACGAACAGGGACCGATCGCAACCAAGGATCGCATGGTCATCCATCGCGAAGCGCCCAAGTTCACCGACCTGTCTCCGACCACGGAATTGCTGGAAACCGGCATCAAGGTGATCGACCTGATCTGCCCGTTCGCCAAGGGCGGCAAGGTCGGTCTGTTCGGTGGCGCCGGCGTGGGCAAGACCGTGAACATGATGGAACTCATCAACAACATCGCCAAGGCGCATTCCGGACTGTCGGTATTCGCCGGCGTGGGTGAGCGTACCCGCGAGGGCAACGACTTCTACCATGAAATGAAGGAAGGCGGCGTGCTGGACAAGGTGTCCATGGTGTACGGGCAGATGAATGAGCCACCGGGCAATCGCCTGCGCGTGGGCCTGACCGGTCTGACGCTGGCGGAAAAGTTCCGCGACGAGGGCAAGGATGTGCTGCTGTTCATCGACAACATTTACCGCTTCACGCTCGCCGGCGTGGAAGTTTCCGCGCTGCTGGGGCGCATGCCCTCCGCCGTGGGCTACCAGCCGACTCTGGCCGAGGAAATGGGCAAGCTGCAGGAGCGCATCACGTCGACGAAAACCGGGTCAATCACGTCCATCCAGGCCGTGTACGTGCCCGCCGACGACCTGACTGATCCGTCGCCGGCGACCACGTTCGCGCACCTGGATGCCACCGTGGTGTTGTCGCGCCAGATCGCCGAGCTGGGAATTTATCCGGCCGTGGATCCGCTGGACTCCACCAGCCGCCAGCTCGACCCGCTGGTCGTGGGCCAGGAGCATTACGAAACCGCCCGGGCCGTGCAGAATACGCTGCAACGCTATAAGGAACTGCGCGACATCATCGCCATCCTGGGCATGGATGAACTGTCCGAGTCTGACAAGCTGGCGGTGTCCCGGGCGCGCAAGATCCAGCGCTTCCTGTCGCAGCCGTATTCCGTGGCCGAGGTGTTCACCGGCACCAAGGGCGAGTACGTGTCACTGAAAGACTCCATTCGCGGTTTCAGCGAGATCGTTGAAGGCAAGCACGATGCATTGCCGGAGCAGGCCTTCTACATGGTCGGCACCATCGAGCAGGCGGTTGAGAAGGCCAAGAAGCTGTAAACTCGGAGCATCGCGACCATGGCAGACACGATCCAGGTGGGAATCGTCAGCGCAGAGAAGGAGATCTTTTCCGGGCATGCGGCCATGGTGTTCGCCCCGGCCTCCCTGGGCGAGGTGGGAATTGCACCCGGCCATTCGCCATTCATCACGCCCATGGGTCCGGGCGAAGTCCGGGTCAGGCACGAAGATGGACGCGAAGAGGCGTTTTACATTTCCGGTGGCATTCTTGAGGTGCAGCCGGGCGTGGTAACGGTCTTGTCCGACACTGCGATGCGTGCCGAGGATCTGGACGAGGCGGCAGTGCAGAAGGCGAAGGAAGATGCAGAGCGCCTGTTCCACGACCACGAGGCCAAGGTGGATTACGCCGTGGCCCAGGCGCAATTGGCCGAGACCGTGGCGCAGTTGCAGACGATTCAGAGACTCCGCAGGAGAGCGGGAAGGGGTTAACAGCAGCAACAAGCCACAAAATACAAGTAAAGCAGCCGAAAAAGGCGTTTCTTCCCCGATTTTTGCCTCCACCCCTCACGTTGTCTAATATGCATACCCTATGAGTAATCCCTTGTCGCTTGTCGCTTGTAGCTTGTCACTGCCTTTATGTTATCCATAGTGATTCTGGCCGCGGGCCAGGGAACCCGCATGCGTTCCCGGGCGCCGAAGGTCATGCACCTGGTGGCCGGACGTTCACTGCTGGAACACGTGTACATCGCCGCCTCGCGGCTGCGCACGCGCCGCA
>CAYMXG010000482.1:0-2009 GCA_964394115.1 uncultured Enterobacteriaceae bacterium
CCAAGGCCCATCCGCGCATGGACGTGGATTGGGTCGAGCAGGAACGCCAGCTGGGTACCGGTCATGCGGTGATGCAGGTCATCGACAAGATCCCGCTGAATGACACGGTCATGGTGTTGTACGGTGATGTCCCGTTGATTACCTACGAGACCCTGGAGCAACTGGAAGAGGCATCGCGCGAAAGCGGATTGTGCCTGCTCACCTGCATGCTGGAAGATCCGCACGGCTACGGGCGGATACTGCGCGACGAGCGCGGCAACATCCGTCGCATCGTGGAAGAGAAGGATGCCACCGATGCCGAGCGCGAGGTGTGCGAGGTAAACACCGGCATGCTGGCGGTGCGGGCCCGCTCGCTGAAACACTGGCTGGATAATCTGGACAGCCATAACTCCCAGGGCGAATTCTATCTTACCGATATCGTGCAGATGGCCGTTGCAGAAGACGTGGAGATCAATTCCATTTCCGCGGATTCACCCATGGAAGTTCATGGTGTCAATACCAAGTCGCAGTTGGCAGAGGTGGAGCGTTACTACCAGCTCATCCAGGCACACCAGTTGATGGGGCAGGGTGTCACGTTGCGCGATCCCGGCCGCTTTGACATGCGCGGCGATCTGGAAGTGGGCTCCGACGTGGTCATCGACATCAACGTCGTCATTGAAGGCAGTGTCAGCATAGGCAATAACGTTCACATCGGGCCCAATTGTCTGATTCGCGACGCTGACATCGGTGACGATGTCCACATTTTCGCCAATTCCGTCATCGACAATGCCGTGATCGGCGCGCGCAGCCGGATCGGGCCGTTCTCCCGCATCCGTCCGCATACCCGGCTGTCCGAGGGTGTACACGTGGGCAATTTCGTGGAACTGAAGAATGCAGAAGTGGGCGAAGGCAGCAAGATAAACCACCTGAGTTACGTGGGCGATACTGAACTGGGCCGCGATGTGAATATCGGCGCCGGCACCATCACCTGCAACTATGACGGCTCCAACAAGCACAAGACCGTCATCGGCGACGATGTTTTCGTGGGTTCCGGAACGCAACTGGTGGCCCCGGTGCGTGTCGGCGATGGCGCCACCATCGGCGCCGGCACCACCGTTACGCGCGACGTGGAAGCCGGCGCGCTGGCGATTAGCAGGGTGGAGCAAAGGGCAATCAAAGGGTGGAAACGGCCGGGCAAGAAGGAATCATGAGGAATGCGTTCTGTGCACCGGATTCTGCGCCGGCGGTCAGGTAAGTATGCCGTTTATTGTATGTAGCATGTGGGAGGTCACGGGCGCTTCTGAAAGCCTGAAGCAAGTTTCGATATACCATATACAACATATGATATTCGAGTTTTAAGGGCTTCCCGTGCGTGTTGGCTATTATCAATTCCGCCCCCGGTTCGGGCGTGTCTCACACAACCTGCTCACCGTCACCACGGCGCTGCGCGCGGCGGAAGCGGATCTCATCGTGTTGCCGGAGCTGGCGTTCACCGGGTACTACTTCCGGGATCGGGCCGAGGCCCATCGCCTGGCGGAGGATCCACAAGATTCGCCGGTGTTTGAGGCACTCAAGGCCCTGTGCCGCGAGAAGCGCTTTCACATTGTCACCGGATTCGCGGAACGCAGCGGCGAACGTTGCTACAACAGCGCGGCGCTTATCGGCCCGGATGGAGTGCTGCACATCTATCGCAAACTGCACCTGTTTCATGAAGAGCGGCACTGGTTTGACCCCGGTGATGTGCCGTTGCTGGTGATGAGCATTCCCGGCGCGCGCATCGGGATCATGGTTTGTTACGATTGGGCCTTCCCGGAGGTCGCCCGCACACTGGCACTGCAAGGCGCGGACATCCTCTGCCAACCTGCCAACCTGGTGTTGTCCTTCTGCCAGAACGCAATGTTGACGCGGTGTCTGGAAAATCATGTCTTTGCTGTCACTGCCAACCGCTATGGAACCGACTCACGCCCGCAAGGTAAACTCAGATTCACGGGAAAAAGCCAGATTGCCGGCCCCGGAGGCAAGCGCCTGCA
>CAYMXG010000483.1:0-2000 GCA_964394115.1 uncultured Enterobacteriaceae bacterium
GGCTGGCAGCCCGTGAGCAGCAGCGTGCTGATAAATAATGTGCAAACCCGACGCAGTAGAATGGCGGGGCAAACGGTCAAATGCATGGCAGGTCTTCCAGGGGTTGGGGAACGACTGCGTCAAGGTAGGCCCGGGAATGATGTTACGCAACACACATGAACGCTACGGCGCGGTCGCCCAGTCCCTGCATTGGGCCATCGTGGCTTTGGTCGCCGTGCAGTTGGTGCTGGGTGTCACCAGCGCCGATCTCCCCGTGGGCATGGAACGGCTCATCACGCTGTCGCGGCACAAGTCACTGGGCATGACCATATTGGCGCTGATGATCCTGCGGCTGGTGTGGCGGCTGATAAATCCCGTACCCAATCTGCCCCCGCAGCTCCCGCGCCTGGAGCAGCGGCTCGCCCGTTCAGCACACTGGCTGTTATACGCATTGTTATTGTTCATGCCGGTGGTCGGATGGATCAGTTCTTCCGCCTCCAACCTCACTGTGTCCTGGTTTGGCGTATTTACCTTTCCGGACCTGGTGGAGACCGACAAGACTCTTGCCGCCAGCGCGAAGACATTGCATCGGGGCATGGCCTGGTTGCTGATAACAATTGTGTCGCTGCATGCGCTGGCGGCGTTACGGCATCATTTCCTGCTCAAGGACACGGTCCTGCTGCGCATGTTGCCGTGGCGGCATGGAACTCCCGGAGAAAGATCATGACGGGTCGCGAACGGGTGCTGGGCATGCTGTTGGCTGCGTGCCCGGCCGTCGTCTTCGCGGAATGCTGGCAACCGGATACTGCGCCAAGCCAGGTGGTATTCGTGGCGTCCCAGGCGGGAGCACCGTTTGAAGGTTCTTTCCGGAGTTTTTCGGGCTGCATCTGCCTCGACCCCGCCAACCCGGAGGTCGGCAACATTGATATCACCATCGATACGGCTGCCGTGGACACCGGCATTCCGGAATTTGACGATGCGCTGCGCGGCGCGGATTTTTTTGACGTGACACGCTGGCCCACGGCGCATTTCTCCAGCACCGGCATCAAGTCCACCGGGGACGGAAAATTCTCGGTAGGAGGGAACTTCACGCTGCGCGACATCACACGGGAAATTGAAGTGCCTTTTTCCATGGCGCCGGCGCAGGGCGGCGGCATGCAGATCTCCGGGGAGACAGTGATCAAACGCCTGGACTACAACATTGGCCTCGGCGAGTGGCGCGACACGCGCTGGGTCGGCGATGAAGTGACGCTGCGCTTTAACGTTGCGCTGACGCCGGACCAGAACGGCGACAAAGGGGTCGGAGCGACTGCCCCGACCCCCGCCACATCAGGAAATTAGAACCGGACTCCAAATTAGCGAGCGCAGGCGGCGCCGGCTTGTTCCGGACAATCCGGCGCATACCCGCCATCCATGGCGGTAAGACTAGGCGAAAACGGGCGAGAAAGCGGAGTTGACACGCCAGTCAATGAGCATTTCGAGCCCGTTTTTAACGCCGTATCGCCAAGCGCAGCAATTTTGAGGCCGGTTCTAGATGTTGCCCATGATCACTTGCAGGTACAGCGGGCTGTAGCTGAAGTCCATCACCAGCACCGGTTCCTCGCCGGCGAACTGATCCCCGGATCCCTTTACGGTCACATACAGCGGCGCATAGTCGAAAGCGGAAGTCCCCTGCGTCTCCTGCTGCGCCAGCGACTCCACATTGGCGGTGACCTGGTGATACAACGGTGACACGTCGGCATGGTTGGCCAGGGCGGGCCCGGCAATCAACGTCAGTGCAATTGCGGCAAAAGTCGTTTTCATTTCAGTTCTCCTCATTCCCAGCTTGGTTGGTTTGGATTGACGGTCCGGTTTTTCCCGGACACGCCAATGAGTCGAACGAAAATGAAAAACCTTACAGCTCCTTCAAATTTTCCTTGATACGGTTACGGGCAGCGTCATCCAGGCGTGCGACGGGAGTCTCCGATATCCTGGCGGTGTTTGAACGCAGCACGCCGGTGAGAAACCGGATCTGCCGCGCG
>CAYMXG010000484.1:0-1994 GCA_964394115.1 uncultured Enterobacteriaceae bacterium
CACAGCAGCCTGCTGCGCGGACGGGTGATGACGCACACGCTGTGGTCCATCGTCGTGCCGGGACGCGGCACGCTGCACCTGTACCAGGTGGAAAACAACTGGCAGCTGCTGAAGCGCGTGGTCATTCCGATGCTGCTGACCGGGCGCCCGTTCAAGGGCGACTTCACCGGCGTCAACACGCTGGGTCCGCTGCCTGATTACCGGGGCATCGTCATGGGCGGTACGCGGGACTTTGCCGGACTGACCGGCACCTTCGTGGAGATTGGCAACCTGCGCGAATTGCGTCCGGACGGCACGATATCCGGACAAATGGAATTGCGCGTCGGTTACGAACCGGCGCGGCGCTGATCCAACCGGCTGGCGGGCCGCCTTTCGCATCCATGGGCCCGGGGGCGGGACATTTCCGCGGCAAGGTGGCCATCGTCACCGGCGGCGCCTCCGGCATCGGGCGCGCGTTGTGTGAGGAACTGGCCCGGCGCGGTGCACAGGTGTTGGTGGCGGACATCAGCGCGGATGCGGCCGCGGCCGTGGCGGCGGGAATACAGGCCACGGGGGGCGCCGCGTCAGCGCATCCCGTGGATGTCACCGATGCGGCCCGGGTGCAGGCACTCGTCGAGCATGCAGTGGCGGAACATCAGCGGCTCGATTTCATGTTCAACAATGCCGGCATCAGCGTCTGCGGCGAAGCGCGTGACCTGGAACTTGCGGATTGGAAACGCGTCATTGACATCGATCTTATGGGTGTCATTCACGGCACCCTGGGGGCCTATCGCGTGATGGTGCGGCAGGGATCCGGGCACATCATCAATACCTCATCCATGGCCGGGCTGACGCCGATGCCCCTGAACGCCCCCTACTCGACCGCCAAACATGCGGTGGTCGGACTCTCCACCACGCTGCGTCACGAGGCCGAAACTCTCGGCGTCAAAGTCAGCGTGATCTGTCCGAGTGGCGTGTTGACGCCCATGTTGAAGTCCACAAAATGCGTCGGCATATCCACCGAGTTCTTCGAGCGCTTTCCCGTCAGGTTGCTGGATCCGGACAGCGCCGCGCGAGCCATATTGCGCGGCGTGGAGCGGAACCATGAGTTCATCCTGTTTCCCTTCCACGCACACGTGCTCTGGCGTCTTTACCGGTGGTACCCGCCGTTGGTCCGTCTGTTCACCAGCCCGATGCTGGCCCGGGGGCGCAGGCTGCGCACGTCCTCCGGCGACGGCGCGCTCACTCCTTCGGATAGATCTTGAAGACGATCTTGGCCCGGAAGCGGCCATATTTCTTGAAGTCCGACGTGGTGACATAGTTGTATTCCTCGAAGCGCCCGCCCTGGTAGCGAGCGAGTCCCTCCGTGGCAAGCCCAACCAGGGTGACGCCGTCGGTGGACAGAAACTCGTGCTCCTTGTCATCCCAGGCACCTTCCGGGTTTGCCATCACCTGTTGCACCAGCGCAAACGTTGGCGCGGCATTTTCGCGCTGTTTCACCGCCAGGAAGCCGCTGGCAGCGGGGTGATTCAGCGTGAACAGCCACGCCGACTCGGCGTAGGGCTTTCCGGTCTCCTTATCTGTCAAAACGATCTCCTGTTCCGTGGCAAACCCCGCCACCTCTCCATTAATACGTACCAGCGTCGTGACAGCCAGGTGCGACTTCAGGGAGTCCACCTTGATGCGGTCACTAAGATTGCCGGCCAGGTCCGGCGAAAAATTCATGGTCGGCTTGAACGGGAAATTGTCAATGTGATGGGTAATGGTCAGCAGGTCTTCGTCCATGTTCATTTCCAGCACCAGTTTGTCCGCTGCGGCGGCAATGGTCATGGACCCGCAGACGAACAATAACAATGAGTGGATGACTGCACGCATGATGATCTCCTTCTTCTGAAGTTTATTTTTCGGGCTTCGGCAACGCGTAGGCAATCACGTAATCCCCGGGCGTCGTCTGATACAACGCATGACCACCGGCCGCAAGCACCACGTACTGGTGGCCATCCACTGCGTAGGTC
>CAYMXG010000485.1:0-1990 GCA_964394115.1 uncultured Enterobacteriaceae bacterium
TCCCAGCGGATGCCGGCGGGGTCCAGCGTCCAGGTCTTGTCGGAGTGCGAGTAGCAGCAGGTGGTCTCACCCTCGTCGAAGGTGCCCAGTTCAGCCTGCTTGAGTCGCCCGCGGATCTCGTCCAGTTCACCGTCGTCGTCCACCTGGATACCCAGGTGATTGACGCCCTCGGTACCCGAGCGCGTCGAGATGGCAAAATTCACCGACGGTTCGGCGAGCAACCACTTGGCGTAGTCCGGCTTCAATTTCACCGGCTGTGCGCCGAACACCGCGCTGTAGAAACGCACGGCCTCATCGATATTCTTCACACCCACATGCAAATGCATTCTTTTCATGGTCATTTCTCCTCATTTCGACAGCAGGAAGACATTTCTATGATGGATTTCTTCGTCCGCGCATTCTTGCGCACCCGCACCGACTCCGCGCTGCAGCAATTCTCGGCGAGGTAGCCGACCAGGTCCTGCATGAACGGGAAATTGGCAGAATAAATGATGGACCGTCCGCGACGCTCGGTCGTGGCCAGTCCGGCCCGCTCCAGGTGCCCGAGATGAAAGGACAGCGAGTTGTGGGGAATCCCCAGTTCCTCGCTGATCTCACCCGCGGGCAGGCCTTCGGGCCCCGCCTGTACCAGCAGACGAAAGGCCTGGAGCCGGGTCTCCTGGGACAGCGCCGCGAACGCGGCCAACGCGGTATTTATGTCCATGTGTCCACGCTACTGGACATATAGACGCATGTCAAGCCCTGGTTCCCGGCGTGAGCGCTAACGCGCTGGCGTCCAGTTCCAGCAGCAGGTCCCTCGCATCCACCACGTGATCCGGGCGGGCCAGGATGCGCTTCACGGTGCCATCGCGTTCGGCCTGGATCGCGGTCTGCATCTTCATGGCCTCCAGGATCAACAGCGTGTCGCCGCGTTGCACCTGCTCGCCGACAGAGACTTCCACCGCCACCACCAGGCCTGGCATCGGCGCCGCCACGTGGCCGGGGTTGGCCGGATCGGCCTTCTCCGCCTTGCGCTCCGCGGCGCCGGCGATGCTTTCGTCCCGGACCAGTATGGTCAGCGGCGCGCCGTTGACCTCGAAGAATACGCGCCGCATGCCGTCCTCGTCCGGATCCGACTCGGTCAGATAACGAATGATCATTTGCCGACCGGATTCGGTGCGCGTCACGATTTCCGTGCCGGACCCCATGCCGTAAAAGTACACATAAGTCGGCAACTGGCTGACATCGCCAAAACGGCGCCGATGGTCGGCGAAGTCCACGAACAGGTCGGGATACATTAAATAGGAAGCGAACTCGGTGTCGGCGGCCTCCCGGCCCAGGCGTTCTCGCAACGTGGCGCGGGATGCTTCCAGGTCAATTGGCGCCAGGACGCTGCCAGGACGCACGGTCAACGGCTTTTCCTTGCCCAGCACCTTCTTTTGCAACGGACGCGGAAAACCACTGGGCGGTTGACCCAGATCGCCGCGGAAGAAACCGACCACGGACTCCGGGAAGGCAATATGCCGCTGCGGGTCGAGCACGTCGGCAGAGGTAAGTCCGCCGGTAACCATCGCCAGCGCCATGTCCCCGACCACCTTTGACGTTGGCGTGACCTTGATCACGTCGCCGAACATGTCGTTCACATCACGATAGGCTTGCGCCACCTCCGGCCAGCGCGCCTCGATGCCGAGGGAACGCGCCTGCTCACGCAGGTTGGTGTACTGGCCACCGGGCATTTCATGCACATACACTTCAGAGGCCCCGGCACGTATATCCGGCTCAAACGCTGCGTATTGCTCGCGCACCTGCCCCCAAAAGTCGCTGATGAGCCGGATGGCATCGGAGTCCAGTCCGGTATCCCGATCCGTGTGCTGCAGCGCCGCGACAAGTGAACCCAGGTTCGGCTGAGAAGTGAGTCCGCTCATGCTGTCCATGGCGGCGTCGAAAATATCCACACCCGCGTCCACCGCTGCCAGCACGGAGGCCGCCGAGACGCCGCTGGTGTCATGGG
>CAYMXG010000486.1:0-1989 GCA_964394115.1 uncultured Enterobacteriaceae bacterium
ATCATTGCGGATCTCAGGCGGTTACTCAGATATTCAGGCGCCGGATAATGAAGCGATCGGTGGCGTACTTTCCCGCGACCCTGGCTGCGTTGTTACTGGGCTTTGTGGTCGTGGTACTGGGCGCGTACACACGGCTTTCGGATGCGGGCCTGGGCTGTCCGGATTGGCCCGGATGCTACGGTAAACTCGCCGTGCCGGAAGTGGCTCAAGACGTGCGCGAGGCCAATGCGCTTTATCCCGACCGGCCGTTGCATCAAGGCAAGGCCTGGAAGGAGATGCTGCATCGCTATGCGGCTGGCACGCTTGGGTTGGTGATTCTGACCCTGGCATTACTGGCGTGGAGAAACCGGCGCGCCCCGGGGCAGGCCATCAGGTTACCGATGTTTTTGCTGGCACTGGTCGTGTTGCAGGCGCTGCTTGGCATGTGGACCGTCACCTGGCTGTTAAAACCCATCGTTGTGACTACCCACTTGCTGGGCGGCATGACTATATTGGCATTGCTCTTCTGGTTGTTACTCGGTCAGTTTTTTCACGGACCAGCCGCGCCAGGGACGCAGGACCGGCTGCTGCCATGGGCGGTAATCGGGATTGTGGTGCTGGCGCTGCAGATATTTCTCGGCGGCTGGACCAGCGCCAATTACGCCGCGGTGATCTGCCCCGAGTTTCCCACCTGCAGGGTCGGCGAATGGTGGCCGGGCCCTGATTTCGCCGAAGGGTTCATCTTCTGGCGCGGGCTGGGAGTGGATTACGAGGGCGGAGTTCTGAGTGTTCCGGCCAGGACGGCGGTGCATCTTGCCCATCGCGTGGGGGCGTTGGTGACTGTGCTGGTTTTGCTCGGGGTGGCGGCGCGCGCCATGTTCGGACAGGGGCGCAGCGCCCGTGTCATAGGGTGTTTCATGCTGGCAATATTGTGCGTGCAAGCAGGCTTGGGGATCGCAAACGTGCTGATGGCTCGTCCCCTGGCGGTTGCCGTGGCACATAACGCCGTGGCGGCGCTATTATTGCTGTGCCTGATTGCCTTGCTCCATTCCGCCTGTGTTCGTCGCCGTTAAGCGCCAAAGGAAAACGCTGTGCCCGACTCCGTCCTGTCCGTGAATCCGCTTGCGCAATGGCGTGACTATCTCGCCCTGTGCAAGCCGACGATCGTTGCGCTTATCGTGTTCACCGCCGTGGTCGGAATGTTTCTCTCCACGCCCGGCATGGTGCCTTGGGATGTGCTGTTGTTCGGGACACTGGGTATTGGCCTGGCCGCGGCCAGTGCCGCGGCCGTGAATCACATCGTTGATCAGCACATTGACTCAATCATGTCGCGCACGCGGGGCCGGCCGCTGCCACGCGGCAATTTATCCCCGGCGGCCGCAATCCGGTTCGCATTCATATTGGGCTTGTTGAGCATGCTGATACTGGTGTTATTCGTGAACGTACTGACAGCGGTGCTGACGCTGGTCTCGCTGATAGGGTATGGATTCATCTACTCCATGTATTTGAAACGGGCGACGCCGCAAAACATCGTCATCGGGGGTGCCGCCGGCGCTGCCCCGCCGGTACTGGGCTGGGTCGCCGTCACCAATCAACTGGACCCGGTCGCATTGCTGCTGTTCCTGATTATTTTCGCCTGGACGCCGCCACACTTCTGGGCCCTCGCCATCTACCGCAGGAAAGATTATGCGAGCGCGGGAATTCCCATGCTGCCGGTTACCCATGGCGTGGAGTTCACGCGCCTGCATATCCTGCTGTATACAGTCGTTCTGTTCATTGTCACGCTGTTGCCGTATGTGATGTACATGAGTGGGCCGATGTATCTGTGCGGGGCGATCGCACTGGGCGGGGGGTTTCTCTACTACGCCATTCGCATGCAGCGCGACCACAGCGACAGGCTGGCGCTTGCCGCGTTCAACTATTCCATCATTTACCTGATGGCGCTGTTCGCGTTTCTACTCGTGGATCACTACATGCCGGCATTGTTGTCACTGCTGGATTGAACGTCCC
>CAYMXG010000487.1:0-1986 GCA_964394115.1 uncultured Enterobacteriaceae bacterium
TTCACCTACAACCTGGTCCAGTACCTGGGCGAGTTGGGGCAGGACGTGCGTGTGCTGCGCAATGACCAGGTCACCGTGGCGGATATCGAGCACCTGGCCCCGGACAACATTGTCATTTCTCCCGGGCCCTGCACACCCAACGAAGCCGGCATCTCCATGACGGCCATCGAGCGCTTCCAGGGGAAGATCCCTATCCTGGGCGTCTGCCTGGGGCATCAGAGCATCGGCCAGGTATTCGGCGGCCGCGTCGTGCATGCGCGCCGCATCATGCATGGCAAGACTTCCGAGATTCATCACCTGGATAATGACGTGTTCCGCGGTCTGGCCAATCCCTTTATCGCCACCCGCTACCACTCCCTGGTGGTGGAACGCGCCTCGCTGCCCGCGTGCCTGGAAGAGACTGCGTGGACCGTCGATGAACAAGGGGAGCGCGACGAGATCATGGGACTGCGGCATCGGGAGTTTTCCATTCATGGCGTGCAATTTCATCCCGAGTCCATACTCACCGCCTACGGGCATGAATTGCTGCAGAATTTTCTGACCATGGGCACGCATTGATCATGCACCACGCCCTGACCAAGATCATTGCGGGCCAGCATCTTGAGGAGGAGGAAATGGATGCGGCCATGCGCACCATCATGGGCGGCGACGCGACACCGGCGCAGATCGGCGCGTTCCTGGTGGCGTTGCGCATGAAGGGCGAGACCGTGGCCGAGATCGCCACAGCGGCCCGCGTCATGCGTGAATTTGCCAGGCATGTGCAGGTCAGCCACCCCAACCTGGTGGACATCGTCGGCACCGGCGGCGATGGCAGCCACACATTCAACATCTCCACCACGGCCGCGTTTGTCATTGCAGCAGCCGGTGGCCGTGTCGCAAAGCACAACAATCGGTCGGTCTCCAGCCGCTGCGGCAGCGCAGACGTGCTGGAAGCCGCGGGCGTGTACATAAACCTGACGCCCGACCAGGTGGCACGTTGCATCAATGAAGTGGGTATCGGCTTCATGTTCGCGCCGGCGCACCACGGCGCCACGCGCCATGCCGCCGCCCCGCGCCGCGAACTGGGCGTGCGCACATTGTTCAATCTGCTCGGGCCATTGACCAACCCCGCCTCGGTGCCGAACCAGGTGATCGGCGTGTTCAGTGATGCGTGGGTAGAGCCCGTGGCCGAGGTGATGAAAAAACTCGGCAGCCGCCAGGTAATGGTCGTGCATTCCGCAGACGGCCTGGACGAGATCAGCCTGTGCGCCCCGACCCGGGTGGCGGAATTGCGCGACGGGCAAGTAGAGGTGTACGAGATTACACCGGAACAATTCGGATTCACGCGCGCAAACCTGGACGGAATAAAGGTTCAGAACGCTGAAGACAGTCTCAAAATCCTGCACGCCGTGCTCGACGACACGCCGGGGCCTGCCCGGGACACGGTGCTGTTGAACGCCGGGGCGGCAATTTACGTGGCAGGCCTGGCGCCGGACCACGCCAGTGGCATCGACCGGGCCCGGGCGGCGCTCAAACGCGGCGGCGCGCGCACCAGGCTGGATCAACTCGTGGCGCTGACGCAGACATTCGCCGCCGAGGCACACTGATGTCGGGACCGGCGGATATCCTGGCGCGCATCCTGGCGCGCAAGGCCGAAGAAGTAGCCGGGCGCAAGGCGGATATGCCACTTGCAGGGATGCGCCGACGCGCCGCGGATGCGCCAACGTGTGCGGGGTTTCATCGGGCATTGGAGCGGTCCATTCAACAGGGCCGCACCGCGGTCATCGCCGAGATCAAAAAGGCGTCTCCGAGCCAGGGTGTTATCCGGCCGGGGTTCGACTGCGCGGCCATCGCCCGCTCCTACCGCGACGGCGGGGCTACATGCCTGTCCGTGCTAACGGATGTGGATTTCTTCCAGGGGCGCGACGCGTACCTGCAGGTGGCCGGGAAGGAATCCGGGCTGCCGGTGTTGCGCAAGGATTTCATCATCGATCCGTGGCAGGTGTT
>CAYMXG010000488.1:0-1985 GCA_964394115.1 uncultured Enterobacteriaceae bacterium
AGCAGGGGGTGGAAATCGTCCTGGTCGGCGATTCCCTCGGCATGGTGTTGCAGGGTGCGCAAAATACGCTGGCCGTGACCATGGACGACATGGTGTACCACACGCGCCTGGTGGCCAAAGGCACGGCCGGCCCGCTCATCCTAAGTGACATGCCGTTTATGAGTTATGCCACGCCGGAGCAGGCGCTGGTCAATGCCGCGCGGATGATCGGGGAGGGCGGCGCGCACATGGTGAAACTGGAAGGCGGGAGCTGGCTGCTGGACACGGTGCGGAAGCTGGCGGAGCGCGGCATCCCCGTGTGCGGACACCTGGGGCTGACGCCGCAGTGGGTGAACAAGTTCGGCGGGCATCGTGTGCAAGGCCGCGAACCGGACGCGGCGGAACGAATCTACACCGATGCGCACGCCCTCGCGGAGGCCGGCGCCGAGCTGCTGGTGCTGGAATGTGTGCCGTCGGCCCTGGCGCGCCGGATCACGACCTCATTATCCATGCCGGTCATCGGCATCGGCGCGGGACCGGATTGCGACGGGCAGGTCCTGGTCCTGCATGATGTCATCGGAGTGTCTGCGCGCAAACCGCGCATGGCCAGAAATTTTCTCGAGCAAGGCGGCAGTATTCAGGCCGCCCTGGCCGCCTATGTGGATGCGGTCAAGAAGGGAAAATTCCCGGAAGCGGCGCACGGCTCCGACCAGTGATTTTTCTGTGCAGAATTTCAGGACATTAAATCCAACATTCCGGCACCTTCACCCGGTTGCACCGTCACCCAGGGTGCGCCGTCACCCCGGCACCCTTCCGTCACCCCGCCGCGTCACCCCCGCGAAAGCGGGGGCGGGGTCCAGTGTTCATTGCCTGGATATCGGCCCCCGCGCCGTTGCACTGGACAGGCCTCGCCGGGAGGAACGAATGGACTGGGCCCCGGCCTGCGCCGGGGCGACACCACCGTTATACCGGTGCCTCCGCCGGCATGACGTAATACACGACAGGTTGATCACAGATGAACTCATTACTGCTGCATGAATCCGAAGCAGGCGTGCGCATGCAGACCGTGCACGGACTGCCCGATCTGCGTGAAATCATCCTGCACTGGCGCCGGCAGGGTCATAGCATTGCCTTTGTCCCCACCATGGGCAACCTGCACGGTGGTCACCTGTCGTTGCTGGCCAGCGCCCGGGAACTCGCCGATCGCACCGTGATGAGCATTTTTGTCAATCCGATCCAGTTCGGCAGGGGCGAAGATTATGAGCACTATCCCAGCACGCTGGCCGAGGACAGCCGCAAACTTTCCGCAAACGGGTTGGATCTGTTGTTTGCCCCGGACCTGGCCCAGCTTTATCCCGGCGGTTTCGACACGGACACGCGGGTAACGGTGCCGGAGTTGTCGGACATCCTGTGCGGCAAATTCCGCCCGGGGCATTTTTCCGGCGTGGCCACCGTGGTGAGCAAGCTGCTTGTTAACGTGCAGCCCGACGTGGCGCTGTTCGGAGAAAAGGACTATCAGCAGGTATTGGTGATCAAGCGCATGGCCAAGGACCTCTGTTTTCCGGTGCGCATTCTCGGCATGCCCATCGTGCGCGAGGCCGACGGCCTGGCCATGAGTTCGCGCAATGCCTATTTGTCGGCGGCGGAACGCGCGCTGGCGCCCGTCATTTACCGGACCCTGCAACAATCCGCGCTCAGGCTGCGTCAATCCGGCATGCAATTCGAACAGGTGGAGGCGGACGGCATGCAGGTCCTGCAACAGGCCGGGCTGCGGCCGGAGTATTTTTGCGTCCGTCGCGCGGAGGATCTGGGTGAACCCGGTCCCGAAGATCGAAACCTGCAGATCCTGTTGGCTGCCTGGCTGGGCAAGGCGCGGTTGATTGACAATATCCGCGTCGAACTTGCAACGCGTTGAATCGTCATACCGGCGAAGCCTGCCCCGTGCTGCGATACGGGGGCTGGTATCCAGTCAAAAACACTGGGCCCCGGCCTCCGCCGGGGCGACG
>CAYMXG010000489.1:0-1983 GCA_964394115.1 uncultured Enterobacteriaceae bacterium
ACGGCAACGCGGTAATGATCACGTTGCCCTCCTCCTTCTCCCAGCGCGCGCGCAGGCGGACGGAGCCGCCACCGGTCTCGTACATGCAGATGATCTCGGCCCGTGGCGTGATGACCTCCGCGGCGGTGGGAAAATCCGGGCCGCGGATGTAATCGCATAATTCGCGCACGCTGGCCGAAGGCGTGTCCAGCAGCGCCACGCAGGCATCCGCCACTTCGCGCAGGTTGTGCGGCAGGATATCCGTGGCCATGCCCACGGCAATGCCCGTCGCCCCGTTCAGAAGCACATTGGGCAGGCGCGCGGGCAGGAGTCGCGGCTCGGTCAGCGTGCCGTCAAAATTCGGCAACCAGTCCACGGTGCCATGGCCCAGTTCCGCCAGCAGCACGTCCGCGTAGGGCCGCAACTTCGACTCCGTATAGCGCATTGCGGCAAAGGACTTGGGATCATCCATGGAGCCAAAGTTCCCCTGGCCGTCAATGAGCGGATAGCGATAGCTGAAATCCTGTGCCATCAGGACCATGGCCTCATAGCAGGCGGAATCGCCGTGGGGGTGAAACTTGCCGATGACGTCGCCCACGGTGCGGGCGGATTTCTTGTATTTCGCGGCGGCCTTCAGCCCGAGTTCGGACATGGCATAAACGATGCGACGCTGCACGGGTTTCAGCCCGTCGGCTAGATGCGGCAACGCGCGGTCCAGGATCACGTACATTGAATAGTCCAGGTACGCCTTTTCCGTGAACTCCTGAACGGGCCGATTCTCCAGCCGATCAAAATCGAAGGTCAGGTTGTCCGCCATGGGGAATATCCTCAAGGGAAAATCGGTACTATGATTATATATATGGAATCCGGCCAGCCATGGGCAAATCCTCCGGCGCAAAGGTAGTCCGCTTTGAACAGCGTCTGCAGCATCGCCTGCAGGCGGTTCTGGAGGCAATGCCGGTGGCGGTGTCCTGGGCGTCCCTGCAGGATCAAACGATCGAATTCGTGAATAGGAAGTTCACGGAGATGTTCGGTTATGTCCTCGGTGACCACGCCACGGTGTCGCAATGGATCGAGTCCACCTACATCAATCCGGATCAGGCCAGGCGCACGGAGGAAACCTGGTTCCCCTATTTTCAGGATCTGTCTGCGGAAACAATGCAGATCCCGCAGGTGGAAGTGGATGTCCGCTGCAAGGATGGCAGTATCCGGAATACCCTGGTAGGAGGCGTCATCCTGCCGGATGTGGGCTGGGCCCTGGCCACCTTCGTGGACATTTCCAAACTCAAGAAGAGCGAGGCACAACTCACGCGGTTGGCGCTGGAAGACCCGTTGACCGGCCTGCCGAACCGGCGCGCCTTCACCGAGTCCATGAAGAGCAGCCTCGCCCGCGCCGGCCGCAGCAATGCCAGTGTCGCGCTGCTGCTGGTGGACCTGGACGGATTCAAACTCCTGAATGACACCCTCGGTCACGACCATGGCGACCTGGTGCTGCAAACCATGGCCCAAAGACTAAGGGAGACCACGCGGGCCGGCGATGTTGCCTGCCGGTTGGGGGGTGACGAATTTGCCGTTATCGTGGATGGCGTCACGGACTTACGCGTTGCCGAGCAGGTGGCGGACCGCCTCATCAATGCCCTGCGCCGGCCGTTCACCCTCGACGGCAAACCCACCTCAATGAGTTCCAGCGTCGGCATCAGCATCTATCCACTCGACGCGCCGACGGATGCGGCCCTGTTCAAGCACGCCGACCTGGCGCTGTACCGGGCCAAAAATGGTGGACGCGGACGCTGGAGCCGATAAGTCCGGTGCGCCCCTGGAGCGAATCCCATCAGGCGGCAGTCCTCGCGGGGATCTATTTTTTTGTCGGCGCGCTCTGGATCTTCTTCAGCGATCGGGAACTCGAAGTATGGATTTCCGACCCCGCGTTGCTCACCCGCGCCCAGACTTGGAAAGGCTGGTTTTTCATATTTGCCACGGCCGCGTTGGTCTTTTTCCTCGCGC
>CAYMXG010000490.1:0-1968 GCA_964394115.1 uncultured Enterobacteriaceae bacterium
TGGCGTTCATGTTGGTGGAGGTGCCGGCGCCGCCCTGGATCACGTCCACGACGAAGTGATCGTGCAGTTCACCGGATCGGATCTCCTCACAGGCGCGCACGATGGCGTTGCGGCGTTTCTTCTCCAGCAGGCCCAACTCGGCGTTGGTATTCGCCGCTGCCTGCTTGACGAAGGCGAGGGCGTTGATCAGGCCCGGATAAATGCGGATGGGCGTGCCGGTGATGGGGAAGTTTTCCAGGGCCCGCAGCGTGTGTACGCCGTAATAGGCGTCGGCCGGGATCTTGCGTTCGCCAATGAGATCATGTTCCAGCCGGTGACCACCCGCCCGGTTTTTCATGCCCGTTCTCCCCGTTGGACCGGGGACAAGGATAACCCACCGGCTCAGGCGCGGCGATTCACCAGGTAGATGCCGCCGGCAACAAGGCCCCCGCCCACCAGCAATCCGGTGGAAAACGGCTCATGGAGCACGATTACGCCGGCGGCGACACCGAACAATGGCGCCATGAACGTGAAGCTGGAAAGTTGCGGCACCGGGTAATGGGCCAGCAACCAGAACCACGCCAGGTAGCTGGCGAAGGCCACAACGACGCCTTGAAACGCCATGCTGCCGATGACCATCGGGGTGACACTGATTACGCCCGGTTCCCCGAGCAGCATTGACATGACCGGCAGCAGCAGCGCGGAGACCAGCAGTTGATAGAAAAGCGCCCGGCTGGGCTCGATGCGCACCATGCGGGTTGCGCGAATCACCAGGGTGGTGGCCCCCCAGCATACGGCGCCGCCGATGCCCATCAGGTCGCCAATCCAGGCCCGCTCCGAAAGCGCGGGATCCCCATGGTCCTGAAATACGAATACGACGCCGGCAAAGGCCAGCGCCATGCCCAGTAACTGCAACCCGCGCAGGCGCTCCGCGGGGACGAGCACCTGGATGCCTGCGGCGACGACGAAGGGCGCCAGGTAGATAAAAACGATCATGCGCGAGGCGGAGGTAAAGGCGAGTCCCCAGTAAATAAGCGCGAACTCGAGCGCGAAGAGCACGCCCGCAACCAGGCCGGGACGCCATGCGCCATCGGTGCCAAACACCGGGATGCTTTTCGCCCGCATCCAGAAATACAGCAGCGCGACAGCGATGACCGAACGCAGGCCGCCCTGCATGACGGGAGAAATCCCGTCCAGCGCAAGTTTTATCGTGACTTGCTGGATGCCCCAGAGGATGCACAGCACCAGCAGGATGCCGGCGCCGAACAGATCAAGGTGGGGACGGCGCGTGAACAAGAGTGAGCCGGGGTCTGTCCCCTGTTACTCAATACTGCGACTTCGGCGTATGTACAACGAGGCCGTCCATGGCATCGGACAGCTTGATCTGGCAACTGAGGCGGCTGGTGGGTTGGGGTTCCATGACGAACTCGAGCATGTCCTTCTCCATGCCCTCGGGCGCGGGTAGTTTCCCGTACCACTCTGCATCCACATGCACATGGCAGGTGGCACAACTGCATGCCCCGCCGCATTCCGCCACGATGCCGGCTACGCCGTTGTTGACCGCAGCCTGCATCAGGGACAGGCCACTGGCGGCGTCCACTTCCTTGCGTGCGCCATCGGCGGCTATGAAGGTAATCCTGGGCATGAATTTCTCCGGTTACTTTTTCAGCAGTCGGGCAAAGGCGCGCATTATAAGCGAAGTAAACCGGTGAAGAATCCGAATGGCACTGACTTATTCGCTCTTATTGAACCTTGCGTAAATAATGAACTTGCCGCCGCCGTCATTCCGGCTGTCACCCCGGCGGAAGCCGGGGCCCAGTCAAAATCCGCGCAAGCCGGAATCCAGCGGGGTTGCCTGCAAGCGACCCTGGATCCCGGATAACGCCGGAGCCTGTCCCAGCGAAAGACGGGGTCCAGGACAAATAATGAATTATCCTGTACTGGACCCCGTGTCGCAGCACGGGGTGACGGATCGCAGCACGGGGTGAC
>CAYMXG010000491.1:0-1964 GCA_964394115.1 uncultured Enterobacteriaceae bacterium
CACGATTTGCAGCAGCTTGTTCTGGCGCGTCTCCAGGTTGCTCAACAAGCGGATCTCTTCCAGCGTCGCGATGGGCATTCCCTGCGCTTCCTCCACGAATACCACCACCTGGCGATTTTCGGCATGCCGCGCCAGCAGGAATTCCTGCAAGGCATGCATGACCTCCAGGCGCGAAGTGTTTGGGGAAACCTGCAGTTTCAGTTCAAAGGCAATGACGTGCAGAATATTTTCCGGCGCCAGGCTGGGATTGGCGATGTATACCACCTCGACACGCTCCGGAAGTTCCTGTTCAAGCATGCGGCATAACATGGTCTTGCCGCTGCCCACTTCGCCCACCACCTTGACGATGCCCTCACCGTTCCCGACTGCGTAAATCAGTGCCTCGAGTATGGCGCCACGATTGGCGCCGGGGAAAAACAGGTTTGTGTCCGGCGTGATGCGGAACGGAGGTTGATTCAGTCCGAAGTAGTCGTAGTACATGGCTCTATTCCGAGTACGGAATTCCGAGGCGTTGCATCCTGCTGTAGAGCGTGGTGCGATTGATATCGAGCATACGCGCGGCCTTGCTCAGGTTGCCCCCGGCAGACTGCAACGCCGCCTGAATATAACGCCGCTCCAGATCCTGCAGGCGTTGCTCCAGGCTGAACCCTGGATGCTGCACTTCCCCCTGCACTGCCTGCCGTGCCTGATCCGTGCTGCCGGAATCGTCCGCGGCCGGTGCCTCCACCTCCAGTGCCACCTGGTCCAGGGTCACCTGCGCGCCGGGAAATTTTGCGCCCAGGCGAATGACGATATTGCGCAACTCGCGCACATTTCCGGGAAATGCGTAATGGCCAAGAAATTCCGCGGCCTCCGGTGCCAGCCGGAACGGCGCTCCGCCCGCGCAATATACGCCGCGGAAATGCTCCAGCAGCTTGAGGATATCCGCGCCCCGATCCCGCAACGGCGGCACCTCGATACTCAGGACCCCGAGCCGGTGGTAGAGGTCCGAACGGAACGCGCCGCGTGTCACTTCCCCGCGCAAGTCGCGGTTGGTGGCAGCGATGATGCGCGCCTTCGATGTGCGCGCCTGGGTTTCGCCGAGCCGATAGAACTCGCCGTTCTCCAGTACGCGCAGCAACTTGGATTGCAACTCCAGCGGCATATCGCCGATCTCGTCCAGGAACAGGCTGCCTTCCCCCGCGTCCTCGAAAAAACCAGCCCGCGCCTGCTGCGCTCCGGTATAGGCGCCCCTGGCATAGCCGAACAATTGTGCCTCCAGCAGGTCGCGGGGAATGGCGGCGCAATTGACCGTCAGGAATGGCTGCGCTTGACGCCGGCTGTGCACATGCAGGTATTTGGCCACCAACTCCTTGCCGCTGCCGGATTCACCCTGCACCAGCACCGGAAAGGGCGTGTCGGCAAACTGCCGGATCAGCGCGCGCAGGGTTTCCACGGCACTGCTTTCTCCGATCAGTCCGGCGTCCCCCTGATCCTCCTCCGCTTCGGCACGCTCCGCCGCCAGCATCATCAGTTGATGCGCCAGGCGCGTGCGCAGCAACGGCACGTCACAGGGTTTGGGGACAAAATCCACCGCTCCCAGCGCGAGCGCATGCCGGATGTTCGCCGCATCGTTCTGGCCGGACAGCACCAATATCTTCATGTCCGGCTGGATGGCGAGCAGTTCCCTGATAAGCCCATAGCCTTCATGGGGTTGGTGCGGTTGCGGCGGCAGTCCGAGATCCACCAGCGCCAGGGACGGCAGCGATTCCATCCGCCGCAACAGGTTCAGCGCCTGGGGCCGGCTGTGCGCAGTCAGCACTTCAAAGTTTTCCTGTAACGCCAACGCGAGGGATTCCAGGATCAGCGGGTCATCATCCACGAACAGCATCGCGGGACGTTCCGCCGCGGTTGCAACCGGTTTAGCCGCCTGTCTTGCCATGCGGCATGACGATACCCCCAGCCTGCAACTGCCACAAGTTCCG
>CAYMXG010000492.1:0-1103 GCA_964394115.1 uncultured Enterobacteriaceae bacterium
CCAGGGAGACAACAAAAGTGGTGCCGAGTGCAGCAGCAATCGGTCGTAACGTGATCTGCTTGAACATGATTGGATCCTCCGGTTTCAAGTTGTTTGGGGGTGTCCCCGTGAGATTAGTCGATGTTCCTTGCGAAACCTTACAGTGCCTGTGCACGGGTTCGGTCGCAATTGAACGGACCCACCCCTCGCGCAAAGTCAGGGTAATGGACTGCCCGTCACTAGGGAAGTTCGTACTGTCGCAAACTCAACCAGCGGATGTGCCGTGCGACCAGGATGTTTTATACATACATATCAAACAGTTAACGTAAAACGACGACCTGGATTCCTGGGCCACTTATCAGCGTCACTGACAGTTAGCAGGTTGGGGCAAAACGTTATGCGCGTGGCCGTAGATGGGGAAAGAGTATGACTTCACGGATGGAATCCACGCCACCCAACAACATGACCAGGCGATCGATTCCAATGCCCTCGCCGGCCGTGGGTGGCAGGCCGTACTCCAGCGCCAGGATGTAGTCGTCGTCGAAGTGCATGGCCTCGTGGTCCCCGGCATCCTTCTGCACCATCTGCTGGCGAAAGCGTTCCGCCTGATCATCAGGGTCATTCAACTCCGAGAAACCATTCGCCACTTCCCGGCCGCCGACAAAGAACTCAAAGCGGTCGGTCACCGTGGGGTCCTGGTCATTACGGCGCGCCAGCGGTGATACTTCTGTGGGAAATTGCGTAATAAAGGTGGGGTCCATCAACTTCGCTTCCACCGTCTTCTCAAAAATCGCGGTCAGGATCTTGCCCGGGCCGAATGTCTTCTCCACCGGGATCTGCAAACCCGTTGCAATGCGCCGCACACTCTCAAGCGCCAGCAAGTCGGCGCGGGCGAGACCGGGATTGTGCTCCAGGACCGACTCCAGCACCGTCAGGCGACGAAATGGCCGCGAGAAATCATGGCGGCCCCCTTCACGTTCCAACACCAGCGTGCCACACAGATTCTGGACCAGCTTGCGCATCAGGTCTTCCGTGAGGTCCATCAACTCCCTGTAGTCGGCATAGGCCCAGTAGAACTCCAGCATGGTGAACTCGGGGTTGTGCTGGGTGGAGATCCCCTCGTT
>CAYMXG010000492.1:1113-1962 GCA_964394115.1 uncultured Enterobacteriaceae bacterium
CAGACCTTCATTACGGAAGCTGCGGTTGATCTCGAATACCTTCTCGAAGCCCCCCACGACGAGACGCTTCAGATACAACTCCGGCGCAATGCGCAGGTACATGTCCATGTCCAGCGTGTTGTGATGCGTGACGAACGGGCGCGCCACGGCGCCGCCGGGAACACCGTGCATCATCGGCGTTTCCACTTCCAGGAATCCGCAGCCCTGCAGGTACGCACGCACCGCGTCCACGACCCTGGAGCGCAGCTTGAACAACGCGCGCGCCTCTTCATTCATAATCAGGTCCAGGTAACGCTGGCGATAGCGTGTTTCCTGGTCGGCAAGGCCGTGAAACTTCTCCGGCAGCGGGCGCAGGCACTTGGCTAGGTGCCGCACCTCGCTCACATGCACTGAAAGTTCACCCGTCTTTGATTTGAACAGATAGCCGACCGCACCGATGATGTCGCCGATGTCCCAATGCTTGAAATTCTCGTACACCTCCGGGGTCACCGCATCGGTGCGCAGATAGAGCTGGATACGTTGCCCGGACATGTCCTGCACATGGGCGAACGCAGCCTTGCCCATGACACGCCGGCTCATCATGCGGCCGGCCACGCGCACCGTGACCTTCGCCGTTTCCAGTTGCGCCGCGTCCATGGCGCCGTAACGCGCATGCATATCCCCGGCCAGCGCATCGCGGCGGAAGTCATTGGGATAGGCCTTGCCAGCCTTGCGCAGTGTTTCGAGATGGGCACGGCGGACGGCGATCAGGTCGGAATCAGGTGTGTCGGGCATTGCGGGACTCTACGGGTGGCAAGAAGCGTTAGACTATTTCACGTCTGCTTATGTTGCACCAAAATAATTCACCCG
>CAYMXG010000493.1:0-1960 GCA_964394115.1 uncultured Enterobacteriaceae bacterium
CCAATTCCGTACCTTCGCCGCCCAGGGCTTCAACCACATCCCCGTGGCGCGCGAAGTGCCGGCCGATATGGACACACCTCTGTCCGCCTATCTGAAGTTGGGCGGGGGGCCGCGTACCTATCTGCTGGAGTCGGTGCAGGGCGGGGAAAAGTGGGGCCGCTACTCCATGATCGGCCTGGCCGCTTCCACTCAGTTAATCGTGCGCGGCGGCGTGGTCAGCGTGGAGGTGGGGAGCAAGATTGTCTCCAGCACCGAGACCCGGGATCCGTTTGGCGAGATAGAGAAATTCCGCGCCCAATACCGTGTGCCCGACGTTACTGGATTGCCGCGCTTTACCGGCGGGTTGGTGGGATATTTCGGCTACGACTGCGTCAACTATCTGGAGCCGCGGCTGGGAAGGCGTTCGCGCCCCGATCCCATCGGCTGCCCAGACGCGCTGTTGCTGGTCTCGGACCGGGTGGTGGTGTTCGACAATCTCACCGGCAAGGGCATGCTCATTGTGCATGCAGATCCGAGCGGCGATGATGCCTACGAAAAGGCGCTCCATGATCTGGATTTGCTGGAGGAGCGGCTTGCCCGCGGCGTGATCCCGGCCGCGGAATCGAGGACGCCAAGGCCGGTTGCCGAAAGCGACTTCACGGGCTGCTTTCCGCAGCCGGAATTCGAAGCAGGTGTACGACGCATTCAGCAATACATCGTCGCCGGCGACGTGATGCAAGTGGTGTTGTCGCAACGCCTGTCCGTACCGATGCAGGGTCCGCCCCTCAACATTTATCGCGCGTTACGCTGCACCAACCCGTCACCGTACATGTACTTCCTCAATTTCGGCGACTTCCAGGTGGTGGGCGCCTCGCCCGAGGTGCTGGCGCGGTTGGAGGATGACGTTGTCACCGTGCGTCCCATTGCCGGCACACGGCGCCGGGGCCGGGATGAGGCCGAGGATGAGCGGCTCGCCCGGGAACTCCTCGCCGATCCGAAGGAGAACGCGGAACACCTGATGCTCATTGACCTGGGCCGAAACGATGTAGGCCGCGTGGCCGCGACCGGATCCGTGCAGGTCACCGAGCGCATGATCATCGAGCGCTATTCCCACGTGATGCACATCGTCTCCAACGTGACCGGCAGACTGCGTCCCGGCGCCGGCGCACTGGATGTGCTGCGCGCCACGTTCCCGGCGGGTACCGTCTCCGGCGCCCCCAAGGTGCGCGCCATGGAGATCATCGAGGAACTGGAACCGGTGCGCCGCGGTGTCTACTCCGGCGCCGTGGGCTATCTTTCCTGGGCCGGCAACATGGATACCGCCATTGCCATCCGTACTGCTGTGATCAAGGACGGCACCCTGCATATACAGGCCGGGGCCGGCATCGTCGCCGACTCCGACCCGGGGCGCGAATGGGAAGAGACCATGAACAAGGCCCGTGCCATGTTTCGCGCCGTGGCGCTGGCAGAAGGCAGCCTGTGCCGGTGAGGAAAAGGTAGCGGCTAAAGGTTGCCCAGGTCCTCGATGGCGTCAATGACCATGCCCGTGCCGACTGCGATCAGCAGGATGTCATTTGCCACGCGGACGAAACGGTGTAACGGCGGCGGCGTGCCCAGGTGGATCACAATCTCCGGCGGCAGATCATAAAAGATCACGTCCGGCGGCAACGGCTGGCCCCGCGACCATTTCCTGGCCTGACCCGGCGGCATGCAGCCGTTGTTCTTCTTGGCCAGTCCCGGCGGGCAATGCCCGGAATGAACCTGCTCCGAATAATAATTACGCACGGACTCCCGCTGTCCATCCCCAAAATGAATCGTCACTCCCAGCCCGCCACCATCGTGGTGATCACCGTCGGCATGGCCGTCCTGGCCGCCGTCATGACCTCCGTGCTGGTCCTCGTCACGGTCCTTCTGTCCGCCGTTGCCACCATCGTGCCGCTCACTCTGTTCGTGCTTCTTGTCCTTGCCGCCACCGGCATGG
>CAYMXG010000494.1:0-1956 GCA_964394115.1 uncultured Enterobacteriaceae bacterium
CGGCCCTGGAACAGGTACGTTACCGTGGACAGGCCGATGTGCGGATGGGGGCGCACATCAATGCCCTGTCCCGGAGGAAATTGAGCCGGTCCCATATGATCAAAGAATATGAACGGGCCCACCGTCTGCCGTGCCGCAGCCGGCAACACGCGACGCACACTGAAACCGCCCAGGTCCCGCTCACGCGGGCGGATCACCAGCGCCACGTCGCCACGCCGGGTCGTGCATTCGGGCTCACTGGCCTCGTGAAAACTCATGGAAATTCGCTCCTTAATTTTCCCAGGTCCCAATTGTCTTCGCTTCTGGACACACTTTTCAAACCTCGCGACACTGAATCCTTCATGAAGCACGGGCGAACACCATGACAAAAGGAATCCGATTTCACCGCATCGGCGGGCCTGAAGTTCTGAGTTATGAAAATATCGAAGTCGGCCTGCCGGGCGAGGGCCAGGCGCTGGTCCGGAACACCGCCATTGGTCTGAACTTCATTGACACCTACCACCGATCCGGGCTGTACCCCCTGCCGCTTCCGAGTAGCATCGGGCTGGAAGCGGCAGCAGTCGTGGAGGCCGTCGGCAGGGACGTTACCCACGTCCAGCCCGGCGATCGTGTCGGTTATGCGGGTCCTCCGCCTGGAGCGTATGCCGAACGCCGCTTGATCCCGGCGCAGCGATTGGTGAAATTGCCGGACGCCCTTTCCGACCAGCAGGTCGGGGCGATGATGCTCAAGGGCCTGACGGTGCAGTACCTGATCCGGCGTGTGTACCGGGTGCAGGCGGGAGAGACGGTATTGTTTCACGCCGCCGCCGGGGGCGTGGGACTCATCGCCTGCCAGTGGCTAAGGGCGTTGGGCGTCACCGTAATTGGAACCGTCGGCTCGGAGGCGAAGGCGGATATCGCCCGCACACACGGCTGCGATTACCCCATCGTCTACACACGCGAGAATTTCGCTGACCGCGTCATGGAGATCACGGGCGGTGCAAAATTGCCGGTGGTATTCGATTCCGTGGGCCGGGACACATTCATGGGTTCGCTGGATTGCCTGCAGCCGCGCGGCCTGCTGGCGGTATTCGGCAACAGCTCAGGGCCGGTGCCGGCGTTTGATCTGAACCTGCTGGCTGACAAGGGTTCCCTGTTCGTGACCCGGCCGACGCTGGTGCACTACACGGCGCGGCGGGAAGAACTGGAAACCGCGGCCCGGGAACTATTCGACGTAGTCGGTTCCGGTCGGGTCAAAATCGAAGTGAATCAGACCTATGCGCTCGAGGATGCGGCGCAGGCACATCGCGACCTCGAGGGCCGCCTCACCACGGGCTCATCGATCTTGATCCCATAAGTCTGCACGGCCCACCGGGCCGGCGCAAACCAACACTAGCTGGCGAGGCGGGACGCGCTCTTGCGTTCGTGTTCCTTGAGCAGCTTCTTGCGCACGCGGATGGCCTTGGGCGTGACTTCCACCAGTTCATCATCGTCGATGAACTCCAGCGCCTGTTCCAGGGTCATGCGCACCGGCGGCGTCAGGATGATGTTCTCATCCGAACCGGCGGCGCGGATATTGGTGAGCTTTTTGCCCTTGAGCGGATTGACCACCAGGTCGTTGTCACGGGCGTGAATGCCGATCACCATGCCCTCATAAACCTCGTCAGCGTGACCGACCATCAGGCGGCCGCGCTCCTGCAGGTTGAAGAGTGAATACCCCAGCGCCTTGCCCTGACCGTTGGCGATGAGTGAGCCGTTGTTGCGCTGGCCGATGGTGCTGGCCACATAGGGGCCGTAATGGTCAAACACGTGATACACCAGGCCCGTGCCTGAGGTGATTGACAGAAACTCGGTGCGCAGACCTATCAGGCCGCGCGCCGGAATGACGTAATCAAGGCGCACACGGCCGCGGCCGTCAGGCGCCATGTGCTTGAGGTCACCACGCCGGCTGCCGAGCCTTTCCATGACCGCGCCCTG
>CAYMXG010000495.1:0-1955 GCA_964394115.1 uncultured Enterobacteriaceae bacterium
CGATCCCGCGCCAGCACCCGATCGACAAGCGCCGCCGAGCCTGTCGATGTCGTGGCCCGTCGGGTCACGCCTTCCCCGGCGGCCGTGCGAACAGCGTGCGCAACTCCCGCTTCAGGATCTTGCCGCTGGGATTTTTGGGCAACTCATCCACGAAGAACACATGCCGCGGCTTTTTGTAACTGGCGAGGGATGCACGGCAATGCTCGACCAGTTCCTCTGCTGTCACGTTCATATCCGGTTTGCGGGCCACGATCGCGGTCACGACCTCGCCCCATTTCTCGTCCGCCAGGCCGATGATGGCGGCTTCCAGCACCGCCGGGTGCTGATAGAGCACGCCCTCGATTTCCTTGGTGTAGATGTTCACGCCGCCGCTGATCACCATGTCCTTGATGCGATCGACGACAAACAGGTAGCGATCCGGGTCCAGGTAACCCACGTCGCCGGTGTGAAACCAGCCGCCGCGAATGACCCGGGCGGACTCCTCCGGCATCTTCCAATACCCGCCTATGACGCTGCGGCTCTTCACCAGAATTTCGCCGACCACTCCCTGCGGTACTTCCTTGTCTTCCGCATCGATGATTCTGACCTCGGCACCCACCGCCTCCCTGCCGGCCGACGCGAGACGCGCGCGTTGCACGTCACTACCGTCGGGCACGTGGTCATCAGCAGTGAGGAACGTGGCCTCAAGGGTCTCTGTCAGGCCGTAGCCCTGGGTGAAGCTGCATTTCAATGTCCCCATCGCCTGTTCCAGCACCGACATGGGCATGGGTCCGCCGCCGTAAAAGATCAGCCGCAGCGAGGTCAAATCCGCCCCGGCGCAATGGGGATCATGGAGGACGGCGTTAACCATGGTGGGAACCAGCAGTGCCACGGTCGCCCGCCGCCGCGCCAGGGTCTCCAGCCACAGGGCGGGTTGGAATCGCGGCAGCAAGACCTGGGAGCACCCCAGCATCATGTACGTTACCGCCATGAACACCGCGCCGATGTGATACACGGGCGTCGCAATCAAATTAATGTCATCACCCCGGCTGCGGTCGGCGATCGCCTGGTTATAGCCATTCATCTCCAGGTTGACGTGCGACACCATCGCCCCCTTGGGGAGACCCGTGGTGCCACTGGTGTAAAAGATCGCGCAGGGATCGGTGTCAGCCACCTTGACCGGCCGCCGTTGCGTACCGGCCCCCGCGAGCATCTCCTCGTAGTCCCGCGCGCCCTCCATGCCCTTGTCTCCCACCACCCATAACCGGCACAGGTTGGGCAACAGGGCTTCCAGTTCATGGATCTGCGTCAGGTATTCCGATGCCACTATCAGCAGGGAGGGTTCCCCATGCACCAGGATCTGCGCCAGTTCCCGCGCCGTAAGCCGGTAATTCAGCGGCACGGTGATAACCGCGGCGCGGGCGCAGCCGAAATAGATCTCGAAATACTCAGGGCAGTTGGGCAGCAGCACCGCCACCCGGTCACCAGGACGCACGCGATGCTCTGCGAGCGCATTCGCCAGCCGCGTGACACGCTCATCGGTCTCGCGCCAGGTGCGTTGCACATCGTTCATTACGAGTGCTGCTTTCTCCGGGAATCGAAGTGCATTGCGGGCAACTATTTCGTCTAGGGTCATAGGAACAAAGTCATAAGCAATAAGTTACAAGTCACAAGGGAGAAAAATCGGTCTGGAATTTTCTCCACTTATGACTTGTTACTTCTTTTCCAATACTCCCTGCACCAACTTCAAAATATCCACTGTCAGCGTCCCAGGGCTGATAATCTCCGCCACTCCCATTTGCCGGAGTTCTGCCGCGTCGTCTGCAGGGATTACGCCACCACACACCACCGGCACCTGCACCTTTGCCGCGCGCATGGCATCCATGAGCAAGCGCATCTGTGCCATGTGCTGGCCGGACAGGAAGCTGACCCCGATCAGGTCCACATCCTCCTCCACGGCGGCCTTGGTCACCTGT
>CAYMXG010000496.1:0-1953 GCA_964394115.1 uncultured Enterobacteriaceae bacterium
GGATCAAGCGGTCCAGTTCCGCGGCGCTGACCGGGTCGAGCCCGGCGCTGGGCTCGTCAAAGAAAAGCAATTGCGGGTCCATGACCACGGCCCGGGCCAGGCCGGCGCGCTTTAGCATGCCGCCGGAGAGTTGCGCCGGCATCAGGTCCTCATGTTCGGCGAGACGCATGAAATTCAGCTTCATGCGCGACATGATGCGAATGGTATTCAGATCCAGCTTGGTGTGTTCATGCAGCGGCAGTTCGACGTTTTCGCGCACGGACAGGGAACTGAACAAAGCGCCATTCTGGAATGCCACGCCCAGGCGTTTGCGCAGGCGGTACAAATCCGGGCGCGCCAGTTGCGCCAGGTCTTCGCCGAGTACGCGCACGCTGCCGCCGCTCTGTCGCTTCAGGCCAAGGAGATGACGGAACAGCGTGGTCTTGCCGCAGCCGCTGTGGCCCATGATGACCATGATCTCCCCGGGTTGGACCGTCAGGTTGACGTCGAACAAGACCTGGCGCGATCCATAGTGGCTGCACAGGTCGCGTGCCTCTATGACCGCTGGTGCCGCGGCCGCTCCGGTGGCGGAACTGGAGATCAGGTCCGGGGTCGGCAAGGAGGCCGGGTCGCCGCTCACCGGCCCGAGTCGGCGCGGCTGCGTATTTCCTGCATCAGCGCCGTGGCCTGCTCGCGCTCTGCTTCACCCAGTTCTGCGCTCAACGAATCGCGGCGCCTTTGATCCATGGGATTGCCGGACTCGGCCAGGATCATGAACCAGGCCAGGGCCAGTGGCCGATTCTGCTCCACGCCCTCGCCGTTCAGGTACATCAAGGCGAGGTTGCGCTGCGCCGTCGCATATCCCTGTAATGCGGCGCGCCGATACCAATCCGCGGCCTGCGTCGGGCTCGCCTCCACGCCTTCGCCGTAGGCGTAGGCGACACCGACGCGGTATTGCGCCAGGGCATGGCCTTGTTCGGCGGCGGCATGGAACAATTTGAAGGCTTCCTGCTTTACCCCGGGACCGCCATCGTCCGCCAGTGCCAGGGCCAGTCCGTGCTGGTAGGTGGTTTCTGCATCCGGCGCCGCGGCCGCCGCCGGAGTTTCAGCCTGCACCTCTGGTGCCGGCGCCTCCGCTGCGGGCGGAGTTATTTCCGCTTCCGCTTCAACCGGTGCCGGCGTGGCGGTGGCGGCGTCCACTGCTGCCTCTGCAGTTGCCGCCGCTGGTGCCTCCGCAGTGGCCACAGCCGTTTCGTCCTTCTTGCCGAACAGCCGTCCGAAGAATGACTTCTTTTCCTTTGGTTCTTCCGCTGTCTGTACTTCTGCTGTTCCCGCTTCGGCTTCGGTTTCTTCCGGTTCTTCAACGTCGCCCGCGGGTTCTGCCGCGGGTTCCTGGCCCTGTTCCGCCACGCGCCGCAGATTTTCCAGGTTGTGACGCGCCGCATCGTGGCCCTGGGCAGCTGCCTTCTCATACCAGGCAGTGGCCTGCGCGTCATCCTGTTCCACGCCCTCGCCCATCAGGTACATGTTGCCCAGGCTGTACTGGGCCTCCGCGTATCCTCTTTGCCCGGCGCGCCGGTACCAGGCGGCCGCCGCTGAATAATCCCGCTCTGTGCCCAGGCCCTGGTGCAGCAACGAAGCCAGGTGAAACTGGGACTCCGGATCGCCCTGATCCGCCAACCCGCGCAGTGTGGTGAACGCCCGTGCATAGTTTCCGGCGCGCACATCTTCCATTGCCCCGGCGCGAACGGCCGGATCAATCTCGCCGATCGCTCCGGAATCTTCCGGGAACATCTCCTCCCCGGCTGCGGCAACCGTGCCTTCGTCTCTGCCCATATCCGCGGCATCCGTGGACTCAGCACTTTCGCCCGGCAGGGTGCCGGCGGATTCGTCCGCGCTCGCAGTGGCTTCTGCCTTTTTCCCGCCACCGAACAGGCGCCGGAAGAAACCGCTTTCCTCGCTTTCACTGCTGCC